>CAMQSH010000183.1 GCA_947036575.1 uncultured Brevinema sp.
GATCTCGTGGTCCGCCTACTCCTTGCCATCCACCTGCCGGAACGATTGGCCATCATCAAATGCCAAGGGCACACAAAAGGTGACTCTTTGGTCACCCGAGGAAACAATGCAGTCGACGCGGCTGCCAAGAAAGCAGGAGGATACACCCCTCCACTCATTCTCTCCCTGCTCGACCCTCTGGAAGGGGAACCATGTGGAACTAGAATGGGAGACTTCCTGATCGACCTCATGGACATGCAGGACCACGCCGGCCCCTACGAGAAAAGCCACTGGGTCCACCGAGGATGCACCAAAGACGGCACAGAACTCTACCGATACTCGGACGGGAAGATTGCCCTCAGTACCCGAGCCCTGTCCCTTATGGCCCGATCACACCATGCCCGCACCCACCAGGCAGCTGCCGCCACCATAGCCACAATCCAGGAGGATTGGTGGCATCCCGAGATGAAGGCTTACGTCCAGGAAGTGGTCAGAGAATGTCACGCCTGCCAGATACACAACCCCCGACCTGCCCAGAAACCCCCCAGGGGGTCGTTTCCTGTTCCCCAACTGCCTTTCCAGGAACTCTACATAGACTACACAGACATGGGGGCAGCCAACCGAGTCCAAGGGAAACGATATCTCCTGGTAATAGTGGACCGATTTACCAAATGGATCGAAGCTTTCCCCACCCGACGGGAAGATAGCGCGTCAGTGATAAAGATCTTGCTGAACGAAATCATTCCCCGTTGGGGATACCCCAAGCTGATCTGCTCAGACAACGGCTCTCACTTCTCTAACGCCATGCTTCAAGAGGTCGAAACAGCGTTGGGGATCAACCACAGGTTTGGCTCTGTATACCATCCCCAGAGCCAGGGTCTGGTAGAAAGAGCAAACCGATCACTTAAGAATGTGATAGCCAAGCATGTACACCCCGGGACCCCAGGGCCCCCAGAAAAATTGCAACTAGAAAGAGATTTGGCCGCCTATGCAACATCAAAAACTATGAACTGGCTGCAAGCCCTACCACTAGCACTATTCAGCGTGCGTTCTCACCCCAGCTCTAGGAGCGGGTACAGCCCATTCGAGCTGGTCACAGGAAGGCCCATGCCTGGACCCCACACGCCACCCCGGGGCCCGGTGGAAGACCACTACGACGAGATGCTCCTGGAGTATGTACAGGCACTGACACTTGCCTCTCGGACCTTATACTCACAGGTCACCGCCCTTCCACCTCCCTCGGATCCTCCCGCCCCGCTAACCAGCCCAGGAGACTGGGTCTGGGTCAAACGCCATAAGAGACAGAGTCTGGAACCCCGGTGGGAAGGCCCATATAAGGTATTATTAGCCACCCCATTCTCGGTCTCCCTTGCAGGAAAGAGCGGAGCTCGGTGGCACCACCTGACCACGACTCGGAAGGCAGAAGATCCCCATATTCGATCCCTCAGTGCCACCCAACACGACCTGGCGAACCTCCCCGACGCAACTGAGGGGGACAACCCACCGGACCCGGACTCATAGGCTACTCGTCCTTGCAATGATAGGAGAAGTCTGTACCTTACTGGGCCTCCTGGCCGGGTGGGGGGCTAGCTCCCACCATACAAGACCTAACCCAGTTTTCTCAAACAAGACCTACCTCACACAACAAGGCTACATCATGCCACCCCTGGCAATCCAGCACCCCCAGCGACCCAAGAGACAGACTCCACAAACAGCCGTCAAGTCCCCCAACGACCCCTGCCTTAGAAGATATGGCGGCCTGGCCCTGTCATACACGTATGGTACTAACACAGCCTTCACCTTTCTCCTATGTGATATTATCCCCTGCGGAGGGGACCCATCCGCCTGGGAAGGATACGAGGTGTACCTCTGCGACGCCCGGAAAAGGGCCGTGAAAGGAGCCCACGGCAGTGGCATAATGGAGTCCTCTGTGGATCATCAAGATGGATGGTGCAAGGGGTGGCCGAGTGTATTATGGATGACAGGACAGGTACAGAATGATTACGTAACCAACCGTACCCAGCGAGCACGACCCTCCGACAATACGGCGGCCTTCCAGCTAAAGGGGTCACTAACGGGAGGTAACGGCAGAATCACGTTAACCCTTAGGAATATTACCGCCAATCCTTACAAGAGCTTGGGCAAAGCCACTCCAGGGTCATACCGTGGGTGTGGGACTATGACGGACACGGCTTACCTGGTGTTCGGGGTGTACCAAGCTGGAACAGACACCAAGGCTCTACTGAAAATAAGTTTTAGAAAAGCTGCCGTTCCCCCCGCAAGCAGACGACCTACAGTCACCCAGACCCCCCGACTCAATTCGACCATAGCAGGAACCCCTGCGAAACCAGTCATCATCCGCGAAGGACCGGTCACCATTTTTAATTTAGACAACCCGGACCAGCTCCCTACGCACGACTCCTTCGCCCTTGCCACAGGATACACCGACGACAACGCATGGCTTGATTGGATGACAGCCACGGTCAGGTTCCAGGGCTTATCAGACTGCGTTGCGTGCGCTTCTGCACGCCCTCATTTAGTGTCTACCCCGGTAGCCTTTAATTTTACCGATGACCCCATAGGATCCCACTGTATGCTCGCCCTGTTTATGACGGCCCAACCCCCCGGCTGCGACCTTCTCAGTTCCCTGTTTCCCCCGGGGCTCAATGATTCAACACCACCTGTTTACTCCCCTGGCGAAGGCACGACCCACTCGTGCATTACCAGATCCGGACACACGACTGTGGGGTCAGTACCCCCTGAATGGTGCCATGACCGCACAAATGTTACATCCTGGCTCAACATGTCCGACCCTGCGTTGGGCCGCCAAGATCTGTATTGGTCCTGCGATCGTTACACCCTCAGATTACGTCTTCCACCGCAATGGTCCGGCACTTGTATCATAGTACGGCTTCTTATGCCCATAACTCTTTTTACCCGGGGCCTGCCCTCCACCGAAGATCCAACCACCAGGCGGACCCGCCGGTCCGCCCTCTCCGACCACTTTGACCTCACCAAGAACACGCCCACGTACATTGATAGCATTGGCATCCCTAGAGGCGTGCCCAACGAATTCAAACTTGCAGATCAGATTGCTGCCGGCTTTGAGAACATACCTATCATAGCAGCCATTATCCCCGTTACTCCTAACAAGAATGTTGATAGGATCAACTATCTACATTACAACATCCAGCGCCTATCCAACCTGACTCGTGATGCGGTAGAGGGCTTAGCAGAACAGCTCAAGGCCACCTCTCTGATGGCATACCAGAATCGCATGGCCCTTGATATGTTGTTGGCCGAAAAAGGAGGCGTATGCGCTATGTTTGGGGCCCAGTGTTGCACCTTCATCCCCAACAACACAGCCCCCGACGGCTCAGTGACACGGGCTCTGGAGGGCCTACGGGCCCTCTCACGGCAGATGAAAGAGGACTCAGGGGTCAACAACCCCATGGAGAAATGGATGCACGACATGTTCGGGGAATGGAAAGAATTGATCCTGGCCCTTATGTCCTCCCTGGCCTGCTTCGCCGGAATTGTGGTCTGCTGCGGCTGCTGCTGCATCCCCTGCGCCAGGACGCTTTGCTTGCGTCTCATCACAACAGCCCTTCAGAAAGAAGCTGACAGCCCGACCCCCGAAGGCGTTCCCCTCATGGCCCTGATGGAGACCTCCGATCAGCTCTACTCCGATGATCCAGGCGAGAACCCACCATTCGTGGGCCCGGACTACGAGCTTGACATCCCCCACGAGGTTGCTTTCCCTGACGACATGATTTTTCCCAGCAAACCCCCGCCTTTACCTTACCCTGGGGACTTGCCCTTTCCCAATTGGGCCTTTACTGAACCAGCCCCCTACCTGTGACACGCTGGTAACCTCTCCAGTGAGGCGATCGCGATTCCACACCCCAACCCTCACCCCCGTCGGACTGGGCCCATTCCTGCGATGTGCTAGTAACCTCTCTGGCAGGATGGCCCTGGTCCCCCACCCCTCATCACCCCAACCACCACCCCGATCCCGAACCCCCCCATGAACTCCTACCCCCGCCCCACACCCCGGACCCCCAACAACTGAGACCAAGGATCCCCACTCAAGTACCAGGGGTCTTACCCGTTCCCTTAAGGCTTGAGGGCACCCCTGGCTGTATTTTCTTATGTTCGCTTATAACAGTTTTTAATCATGAAGTGTCAATCAAAGTTTTTAATTATGTTTGGTGTTTTATGCGTATTGATATATGATTGGGAGTTTTTTGTTAGAAATGTGATATGTAATTATATGGGTGAGAATATAAGTGTTATGAGGTATGTGTGATGATACTGTAAGCGCTGAGGTCTAGCATTCAATTCAAGTGAAGTCGTCTGGCGACGACTTGAGGGGGATATGATGGCTAAAATAGCA
>CAMQSH010000184.1 GCA_947036575.1 uncultured Brevinema sp.
GGTGCTTTTATTTTGTGAATTTTAGTTGTTGTCTTGTGTACTTTGTGGTGTATGTGTGCTGTACGCATGTACTTTTTTCATTGTTGGAAAAAGGATCACATCTCTAATAGTAGGACTATCAATAAAGATCATCGCTAAACGATCAATACCAATACCGATACCACCGGTAGGCGGTAGACCTTGCTCTAAAGCCTCGATATAGTCTTCATCAAAGCCCATTGTCTCTTCATCTCCATTTTCTTTTCTGGTGATTTGATCTTCAAAAACTTGTTTTTGGGTGAGGGGGTTATTCAATTCTGAGAATCCATTACAAATCTCCATTCCAAATGCGTAAGCTTCAAATCTTTCTGCTAAATCTGGATTTTCTGGTTTTCTTTTTGATAGAGGAGAAATCTCAGCAGGGTAATCAAATACAATAGTAGGTTCTATTATATTATCAGCAATAAGATGGTCGAATAGTTCTGCTAATATTCCCCATTTACCCATATCTTTTGAGATTTCAAGATGGTGTTTTTCAGCGATTTCTAAAGCCTGTTCTCTTGTGGTGATTTTTGCTGGGTCTATGCCTTTTTCTTTGAGGGCATCAGAATAAGAAATTTCTTTCCAGTTGGCGATATCGACTTCTGTACCTTGATAGGTGATTTTGGTATTTTGATTAAGAGAAAGAGCGACAGTTTGAACTAGAGAAATAAATAAATCAGCAATACCTCTCCAATCAGAATAAGCTTCATAAAGTTCGAGCATGGTGAATTCTGGATTGTGGGTAGCATCAATACCTTCATTACGGAAGTTTCTATTAATTTCAAAAACTTTATGCATTCCCCCAACGACTAGTCTTTTTAGATAAAGCTCAGGAGCAATACGAAGATACAAATCAGTACCAAGACTATTATGATGAGTGATAAATGGTTTTGCCGCAGCACCACCAGGAATAGGGTGCATCATAGGAGTTTCTACTTCGAGAAATCCCTGTTTTGAAAGGGTATCTCTGATAATGTGCATTAATTTAGAGCGTATAATAAAACTTTCTTTTACATGGGTATTAGAAATAAGATCCAAATATCTTTTACGATAACGAGTTTCTACATCTTCCAATCCGTGGAATTTTTCGGGAAGTGGTCTTAGTGCTTTTGTTAGAATTTGAAAAGCAGTAACTTGAAGAGTAGGCTCTCCTTTTTGGGTGAGGAACATTTTACCAGTAATAGAAACAATATCGCCTAAATCTAGTAATTTGTATTCTTCAAATACTTGATCCCCAAGAACATCTTTTTTGAAATAAACTTGAATATCGCCATTTTCATCACGGATAGACACAAAGGCAGCTTTTCCAAAATCTCTTTTGAGCATAATACGACCAGCGATAGTACCTTCGACGGTAGCTTCTGTGTCTTTGGAGAATGTTTGAATAAGATCTTGAGAAAAATGAGTTCTAGTAGTTTTGGCTCTAGGGGTAAAAGGATCGTGCCCTGATTGTTGCCATGATTCTAATTTTTGGAGACGAATACTTTGTTCATCGCTAGGATTTTGGGTGATTTCTTGAGACATATGTGATCCTTAATTATTTATTGTTACATTATAACAGAAAGGCAAGGATTTGTCTAGTTACAAAAATTGAATAAGTGAGTTATTATTAAAATACTTATTAGATTTATAAAGATATTAAAGTTTTAGACGACTAGAAGTCGAAACTAATAGTAGAAATAATTGTTTAAATAGGGAGCAAAGTTATGAAACCAGGATTGTTTGTACTTTCTTTACTACTATTAGCCTCGTGCTCTGCTGCAATACCAGAAGATGATGTTCCTTTATTGGGTGTCTGGACTTGGGAAAATGCAGATGTTACCAGTGATACACCTGTGTTAAAAAAACACGTATTGACATTAGGAGATGGTGTATATCAAGAAGCTTTTTTTGAACACTCTAAGCCAAAGGGTCAGCAAGAAGGTACATTGTTAGCTAGTAGAGATGGTGATGAGATTGAATTTTCTACCATAGGCAATGTAGGAACGGTATATAAAGGGGTATTGTCGGGTAATCAATTAATGATTAAGTCAATTAATGACAAAGTAATGAATCCACCTGCTTTATATATTAGAAGTTAATATTATTAGTATAATAAAAAAACACACTTAATAAGTGTGTTTTTTGTTTTTAAATTTTTATTTAAAACTACTTTTGAAAGCGATAATATTTTTTCTAAAAAATACTTTAAGCTCTTCTGTTACTTCTGTGATCGTACTGATTAATTTAATAGTAGCTAAAATATCATCATCATTTTGTTCAGAAATACGAGGAACTTTTAAGATCAATCCTAACAATTCATGTGTTAGTTTAGTTATATGGGTAGTAGTTTTTTGTTGTTGAGCAAGTTCTACAAGTTGCATATTGAAGGCACGAGCACATTCTATAAATTTGATACTATCATCTAAATTTAATTCTAATTTTAGACATTGTTCTATTTTAAGAAGATATTTAGGATCTATAGATACTTTTTGTTTGTGTTGAAAAATTGCTAGTATAACAAGTCCTAAAAGACAAAGAATAACTATAAATATTATTATTTTTATCATTAGATGAGGTCTTTATAATTATTTTGAAGTTGAGTAATAAGATCTTGCATGGCTTGAGGATTGTCTTTATCTACGATTAAAATATTATCTCCATCAATAATAACAGCGAGATTTTGTACGCCAGCACAAGCAACATTAATATTTTTATCACTCTTTACCAAACAAGATTTTGTATCTGATGTGAATATCGCTTGCCCTAATCCTATATGGATATTTTCTTGAGGTTCTGTTGGAGAGAGAGCTTCATATACGGATTGCCATGTTCCCACATCACGCCATAGTGATGCTTCTAAAGGAGCAGAGTGTAGATTATAAGCTTTTTCTGCGATATATTTATCAAAGGGAATTGTTAAAAGTTGTGAATATTGTGCTAAGAATTCTGCATAGGAGGAATTCTTCCATAATTGGTATACTGCGGGATCTATTTTTTCCAAAGCACAGCCTAAAGAATTAAGAGAAAAAGCATAGATGCCAGAGTTCCAAAAATATTTTTCTTCTTGAGCCCCTTCAGGATCATTTACCCAAGATTGATAATATTGTTCAGCAGTTTCTTGATTTGGTTTTTCTGTAAAACATCTAACTTTTCTAATCACTCCACCTGTGTGGAGATTCATATAGCCGTAGCCTGTCTCTGCTCTAGTAGGAATAATACGAAAACAAAGGATCTCATCACGAAGGTTGATAGACAAATTTGGGTGATAATCAGTTATATAATGATCGGATGGAAAAACATAAATTCCTTCTTCATTGTCCATTCCTAGTTCCATTAATTTTTTGGTGGCTAGTAAAATCGCTGGAGCAGTGTTTTTAGCTTCAGGTTCAGAAATGATTTCGTTCAAGTGAGAGCTATCCCAATATTCTTTGAGGATATCTTCTTGATTTTGTGCTGTCACCAAAAAAAGATCTTTAGGATCAAATCCCAATCCAAGTGTTCTCACTATAGTAAGTTGAAGAAGATTTTGTGGATAGCCAAAAGGAGACACAACTTGTTTGGGTGTTTGGGATTTGGAAATAGGCCAAAGTCTAGTCCCTTTTCCCCCTGCGAGTAATAAAGCTTTCATAAATATACCTTATTTAATTATTTTAGTTATTTAACATTAATTATTCTCTGATGAAAATAATTTGTACGATAGTTGTGATCACACTTTGATCGGGATTGCTGGTGGTACTCATTTGATGAGAAAGGACTTTAAAGCCTTTTCTGTCGTTTTCTTTGAGAGCAGCCTCTATTTTTTGAGCCATTGCAAAACTAGATTTCAGTTCATAGTTCCAATTCAATACTTTATGTTCAGCCATGGGTAATCCTTAATTTATACTATTTTTTGTTTTTTGTTGGGGGTGTTGATTTGGAGGGAGTTTCTTTGACAAAGATAACTTGTGCCGACATAAAACCATTTTCCATAGACATTTGATGAGATGCTAGGATATAGCCAGCTTTGTGTTTTCTGTTTAATTTACCTTCGAGATCTCTAACAAAAGCTGATGTCGTTTGACTATCGCTTTGGGTGTAACTTTCTATGGTGTATTCAGCCATGAGTGATCCTTATTTATAAATTTTTTAGTCTTCTTTGATAAAAACAATTTGCACTATCATGTAACCGTTATGATCAATACTCATTTGATGAGAAAACAAGCTATAACCATTTTGAACATATTCACTTATTTTATCTTCTACCATCATATCAAACATTATTTTGAATTGTTCTATATCTATGTTACCCATTGAACATAATGTTTCTACTTTATATTCTGGCATTGTTAATTCCTCTTGATTTTATAAATATTTAAAAACATTTTCTGGACT
>CAMQSH010000185.1 GCA_947036575.1 uncultured Brevinema sp.
GATTTCTTTTATTAGAAAGAAGCACGAATTTTAAGACTGTCCACAATTTTGTGAAAACGATCTAAATCGCATCTGTGTAAGTAACGTAACAAACTTTTACGTTGTCCTACTAATTTTAAAAGACGACGTTTTGTTTTGTGGTCTTTTTTGAACTTTTGCAAGTGAGTTGACAAGTTTGTAATATACAATGTTGTCAAAGCAATTTGCACTTCTGTAGACGCTGTGTCTGTTGGGTGCATACGATACTTTTCTATAAGTACCTTTTTATCTTCAGCAGTAATCATGGTGTTCCTCCGCGGACAATCGGTCAATAACTAAGAAAGCCGATCCATTTTATTTTGATATCTCTCAGTCGCGAGACCCGAGGATATTGATTTATAATTATACAACATTTCTTTTAATTCTTCAAGTGATTTGAAAGATTTTTCATCAAAAGTTCGCTTAATAAAAATCACTTCTGCTGGCGTGTTAGGTGGAACATCTCCATGAGGAAAATCAGCAATGATATGACTTTCTATACGGAGCTCCTCTCCATGCACTGTTGGTCTTGTGCCTACATAAATCGCAGCAGGATATATGTGATGATATATTTTTATCTCTCCAAAATACACCCCTGATTTTGGAGTAATTTGTTTAGTAGGTAAAACATTAATCGTTGGAAAATTAATAGATCGTCCGATTTTATTTCCTGGTACTGTATGAGAATGAATAGAATATTCTCTATTGAGCATGGTATTAGCAAGGAGTATATCACCCTTTAAGATTAATTCTCTAATCGTAGAAGAACGACAAGCTTTGTTTTCTATTAAAATATCATCCAGAACAACATATTCTACTTGAGTTCCCAAATAAGATTCTTTGTCTTTAGCACCAATACGAAAATCCTTACCTGCATAAATAACTAATTGATCAGCTTTACTCAATAAAATATCAATAAATTGTTTTTCTGTATAATTTTTTATAGATTCAAAATCAACAATTACTGTATAATCAGCTCCAAATTGTTCTAAGATCTCTCTTTTTTGTTCTATAGCTAATAAAGTACCTTTGAATTGTTCCTTCAAAAAATATTCTTTGGGTAAAGGAGAGAAACTAAAAATCAAGGATTTTTCATTATTTTGTTTTGCTGTGTTAATCGCTTTATTTATTAATTGTTGATGGGCAAAATGTACACCATCAAAAGATCCTATAACTACATGTAACTTCGGTGAGTGTTCAAATTCACTCAGATGTTTATGAATCATAATTTCTCCCTAATTATAAAGTAAGATTTTTTCTATTAGTAATAGGATTTATTTTTAAAAAATGTGTCAAAATACCAAACAATCCTATCCCTAAGACAAAAATAGAAGCACCCAATATTAATGAAAACAAAGGAGAATCAATAACGAGATACCAGTTGTATAAGGGGGTACATAAAAGCCAAAAAAGAATAGATAAAAAGCTAAAATGGAAGGCATATTTAAAACAAGTAAAGTTATGTCTTTTTGTTTGAGGTAAATAAAGCATAACAAGAATTAAACTAGTTATCAATGTTAGCCAACCTGCAATGAGATCTGCGTACACCAGTCCTGTTCCACCCCATCCAAAAACACGAGAAAAATGATAGCCTAACATATTAACAACAAAATTCACTCCAATTAAAAAAAGAGGAAACATTGGTTTTTCTAGGGAATAGAATAATTTACCAACCATAATATTAAGAGACCAAGGAATAATGATAGTACTTAATATTTTTACGGCAGTTATGGTAGCATGAAGAAGTTCGGGAGTAAATTGACCTGTAGAACCAGAGAAAAAACGAGAAATATCTCTAAAAATCATGTTAACCATCACATCAGGATAAATGAGAAAAAAGGCAGCAATAGGAATAGAGGCAAAGAGAAAAAAGATTAATCCTTGAGTCCATGCCTCGGCAAGCTCTTCTTTGTTGTTTTTTACTTTAGCAAACACGGGGAAAATAGCTCCCGAAATAGCCACTCCTATAAATCCTACAGGTGCGATCATGATTGTATTTGCATTTCTAAGATAAGTCATAGAGCCTCTTGGTAAAAAAGAAGCAAAATACCCCAAGCCTATAGAAATACCAGATTGAGCAAGATAATTCAAAGCGGTAGGGAAAAATAATTTCCAAAAAGATTTGATATTATCAGATTTAAAATTCAAATAAAAATGATAGCGAAAACCTATCATATATAATTCTATACCTTCGGCAATACATTGAGCAAATGATCCAAGAACAATAGCCCAAGCTAAAGACATAACGCCTAATTGTTTGTAGGTAAGGATAGGGAATATAATAAAAACAATATTTGATAAAATAGGAGCATTCGAAGAAGATACAAATCTCTCATGGGCATTCAGTATCCCCATAATGATGGAGAAAAACGAGAAAAATACTGTTGAAAATAACATAATAGAAGTAAGTGCTACAATTTCGTGAAAGGCTTGTGGGTCATTATTAAAACCTGGTAGAAAAGTTTTTGTCCACCAAGGAGTAACGATAATACCAATAACAATAACAATAATAGAAATAATCAATAATTGATTGATTACATTGGAAGCAAATCGATCAGCTTCTATGCTATCTTTATTTTTTTCTTTACTAAAGATGGGTAAAAAAGAATTAACTAAAGGTCCTTCGCCTAAAACTTTTCTCAATGCTAAAATATTAGCATTTGCACTATAAAATGTATCTGCACCAGCACCAAAAAGATAATTTACAACGTTGAATTTAATAATGCCCGTAACACGTGATAAAAAAGTACCAAAAGAACTAATTAAAGTGTTTTTGAGAGGAATGTAGGATTTTTTCATAAAAATTTTAGCCTTGTAGCTATAAAAATTATTCCATACAGAAAATGCATGGAATAATTTAAATAAAACTTGTATTTGTAAAAATTAATTATTTCTTTGCTATAGCTTGATTTAAAGTGATGGCAGAAGTGATAACAATATCTTCAGCAGAACAACCACGAGAAAGATCATTGATGGGAAGTGTTAAGCCTTGTAGTAAAGGACCATAGGCTTGAGCGCCTTCAGAAAAACGTTGGACAAGCTTGTATCCAATATTAGCAGCTCCAAGATCTGGGAATACTAATACATTAGCTTTCCCAGCAACAAGACTTTTTGGAGCTTTTAAAGAAGCTGTTTCTGGATGGATTGCAGCGTCTAACTGAATTTCTCCTTCAAAGTCAAAGTCAACTCCTCTACTACGAAGAATATTACATGCTTCGATAACAATTTCTGTTTCAGGACTTTTTGCAGATCCTAAGGTAGAGAAACTTAACATAGCTACTTTTGGATCTACTTTTAGTAAATCTCTAGCACATTGAGCACTACCCATAGCAATATCAGCCAGCTGTTCAGCTGTTGGTTTTGGTACGACAGCACAGTCTCCAAAAATAAGCCTACCATTAGCACCTAAAGATTTATTAGCTACTTCCATTACCATTGTTCCAGCTATTGTTTTTGAAATAGGTTTTGCAAAGAAAATAGCTGCTCTTAATGTTTTGGAGGTAGGGGAAAAACTACCTGATACCATCGCATCACCCAGATCTCTAGAAAGCATTTTTGCACCAAAGAACACATCGTCTTTCATTTCTTTG
Source organism: uncultured Brevinema sp. (assembly GCA_947036575.1). Lineage (GTDB taxonomy): Bacteria > Spirochaetota > Brevinematia > Brevinematales > Brevinemataceae > Brevinema_A. The sequence continues at coordinate 3,609 of CAMQSH010000185.1, forward strand.
AGAGCTTGCTCTTCAGTCATACCTTTGTGTTTACGTTGTTCATAATACTCGTTAGCAAATTCTTCTAATTTTGCATCTGTTTGATAGTCAATAATATTAATATTTTTTAGATCTACATTATTAGCTTTAGCGATTTCTTGTAATTGATCAGGATTACCCAATATAGTCACTTCTGAAGCGATTTTTGATTGCATAATTTGTTGTGCTGCAATTAGAACACGAGGGTCTATTCCTTCAGGAAGGAGAAGACGTAAGGGAGTTGCTTGAGCATTTTCTACGATTTGTTGGGCGAATGTTGCCATGATAAGTACCTACTTTAATTATTATTTTTAATCAATAAGGAAAATTTAATCATCTCTACCATTAAGAATGACAAGCAATCTTACTAGTTGTAGTAATGTCATGATAGCACCTGCAACGTAAGTCATTGCAGCAGCATTAAGCACTTTACGAGCACCATCTAATTCCTCAGGATTGAGAGAACCATCTTGTTCTAAGGCAACAATAGCTCTTTTACTTGCATCAAATTCCACAGGAAGTGTAACAACAGCAAAAATAAAGAACACACCATAACAGACAACACCGATTTCTAAAAGAAAAGGCAATCTAAGGAAGAAACCTGCAAAAATTAATACACCCCATATGGTAGAAGCAAATTGAGCAACTGGTGCAAAATTATTTCTAGCGATAAGAGGAGTGTAAAGTCTATTATGTTGGATAGCATGACCCACTTCATGAGCAGCTACTGCTACTGCAGCTACAGA
>CAMQSH010000186.1 GCA_947036575.1 uncultured Brevinema sp.
TTATTTTATTTCAGCAAGACTTTGGGTGATTCTTGTGATTTCATGTTGGGCAGCAGCTGGTGTATCCAGAGAATACATCATTCTACGACGATAAAAAGAATATTCTGGGGGGAAAGGAATAGCAGATAACTGTTGAATAATAAGATTGAATTCTGTACTAAGTACCTCAGCTTCTTCTGTAGGTGAGGTGAGAGCTTTTTTTGCGAGTGAAAGTAAATGTAGTTCACTCTTTTTAAAAAATTCTTTATACCCTATTGTATTAGAAGGTTTTTGTGCTAATTGTGCATAAAGTGTATTAAGATTTGTTAACATAAATAAAGAAACTTTTATCTTTGCTCTATCTATTTCTGCAAGATATTTTTTATCTTGAACAGACATATTTGTCGGATGATATGCTCCAAGAGTATTTACTCGTATAAAAAATTCTAAAGGATAAATTTTAAATACTTTATTTCCAGGAAGTGAAACTTCACTCGCAGATGGTTGTTGAAGAGAAAGATCACAATCTAATTTTCGGATTTGATTAATATTCTTAGATGCTTTTAAGATAGATGATATATAGATGGTATATTTTTGTTGTAAATCTAGTAATTCATCTTTAGCCCATTTGTATTCATTAGCAAAAGTTGATGTTGTTAATAATACAAAAACTAGTATTAATTTTTTCATAATATGTCCTAATTTATAAATTATTTATATTGTATCATAACTACTTATTAAAGTAAACTATTTAAAGAGACTCAAAACTTGATATTGTTGTAATTTTTTGGTATTATATTATATAAAAAGAACTTTTTAAGGAGTTATAATATGAAAGCAAAAAAAGGTGATGCAGTTAAAGTACACTATACAGGAACATTGACAGATGGAACTGTATTTGATAGCTCTGAAGGAAAAGACCCTTTAGCTTTTGTTCTTGGTCAAGGTCAGATAATCCCTGGTTTTGAAAAAGGTGTTGAAGGAATGGAAGTTGGTGCTAAAAAAACAATAAATATTGCAAGTAAAGATGCTTATGGTGATCTTGTTAAAGAGGCTATTATCGAAATTCCAGTGGGACAAAAATTAGTTTTATTAAATCCACAAACTGGTGAACCAATGCCTGTAACAATTATTGCTGCAGAGGATGGAAAATTAACTCTTGATGGAAATCATCCATTAGCAGGAAAAGCTCTTACTTTTGAACTTACTTTAGAATCTGTTGGCGATGCTAAAGATCTTAAAGATGAGTGTTGTGGTGGTGACGAAGGTGAATGTGGTTGTAAACATTAATAAAATATCAAATAAAAAAGCTGTTGAAAAACAGCTTTTTTTATTTTAAAAACCAAAACCGACAGAGGTTCCATAGAATATCGTAACACCATTAAGTATTTTAGCATCCTTTTTTTCATTGTATTCAGTATGCATACTGATACCTGTATCTAATCCCAAAATTAAAGAAGATCGTTTAGAAAAGTTATAATGATATCGTAATAATAATTCTGTTCCTATTGTTGATCTGTCTTGAAAGTTGTTAGTGATAGTATTATAGGTATTTAGCATACCTATATCTATACTTATATTGGCAATAAATTTTAGATGATGTGTAGTAGTAGGAGTTTCAAAAAGTATTCCATATCCACCACCAAGAGAAAGTCCAAGAGTAAGATCGTTCATTTTTTGTAAACTATTATTATTATGTTGATCTGTTTGACTAGAATATATTAATGGTGTTGATATACGAAATCCAGAATAAAAAAAAGCGTTTGGAGCTCCAAAATAAAGTTCTAAAATAGATGTATTAATAGGTATTATTTTATCATGTTTGTCTTTGCCAAAAATAAGATGTTGTGCAGACACTCTATTGATAATAGCAAAATTAAAGGTATCAGGATTTTTTTGATCTATTTCTGTATATAAAGAAAAAGATAGGATGGGTGATAAAAAAATTATTAGTAAAATGATCATATAACACACCTAGTTTATATATTTGATATCTATATCAATTTCAAATATATAAATGATACAGTTAATAAGCAAGGTATAATAATATTTATTAATAATCAATCTAAAAAATCCCCTACTAGAGGGGATTTTAGATTAGAAAACAATTGTTTTGAAATAATTATTTTTTTAATAAATTAGCAAAAGGATTGTGAGTCATTTGACCAAAATCATTTTGTTTCATATTATTATTGCGTCCATTATTAGAATTATTATTATTTGGGGTTTTCTCTTTTGAAGGAGTTCTTTCACTAGTTTTATTCTCTGATCTTGGAGGACGAGGACTTGCTGTGCCTGTTTTCATTGATAAAGCAATTCTATGTCTTTTTTCATCCATTTCAATAATCTTAGCAGTGATAATATCACCAGCTTTGACTACATCCATAGGATTTTCTACATAACTATCACTCATTTCAGACAAATGAAGAAGAGCAGTTTCTTTGATTCCTAAATCTACAAAAGCACCAAAATCTACGACGTTTTTGATTTTACCTGTTACGGACATTCCTACACGAAGATCTTCAAATTTTTTCACACCTTTTTGCATGATAGGTCCTGGGAAATCTTCACGAGGATCTCTAGCAGGTTTTTGTAATTCTAAAACGATATCTTCTATTGTAGTAGTACCGACAGTATATTTTTTACACCATTCGTCCATTTGTGCTTTAGAAGGTTTACCGTCTTTTAGGCTAGCAATGACCTCACGAGCAAGATCATAATTTTCTGGGTGAACCCAAGTATTATCTAAAGACTCAGGAGATTCAGGCACTTTTAGGAATCCAGCAGCTTGTTCAAATGTTTTGTCGCCCATACCTGGGATTTTTAGAAGATCCATTCTATTAGTAAAAGTTCCGTTTTTATCTCTATAAGTAATAATTTTTTTAGCAAGACTGACTTTGATACCAGAAACATATTTTAATAAAGAATAGGAAGCAGTATTAACATTTACTCCAACTCTATTCACTACAGATTCTACGGTTTCATCGAGAGATTCACCGAGAGCAGTTTGATTGAGATCATGTTGATAAAGACCAACACCTATAGATTTTGGATCAATTTTTACTAATTCTGCAAGAGGGTCTAACAAGCGACGTCCAATAGATATAGCACCACGAATACTTACGTCAAGGTCTGGGAATTCTTCTTTAGCTACAGGAGAGGCAGAGTATACACTAGCTCCATCTTCAGCAACAACAGTAAAAGGAATATCAATTTTGAACTCTTCTATTGTTTGAGAGACTATTTCTTGGACATCATGACTACCAGTACCATTACCAATAGCAATTAATTCTATATTATATTTTTGTAAGGCTGCCGCTATCAAATTTTTGGAATCAGCAGATGATTTGTGTTGATAAAAAGTAAAATCAGAAAGATATTTACCATTTTCATCCAAGGCTGTTACTTTAGTTCCAGTACGAATACCTGGATCAAAGGCAAGAATACGGGTACGCTTGATAGGAGCTTGAAGTAAAAGATTTTGTAAATTTACGGCAAAAAGTCCTATACCATGAGTATCTGCTGTTGCAGTAAAATTAGAACGAATTTCTCTCAAGACAGCTGGAATAAGTAATCTTTTCATACAATCAGTGATAGCATTTTTATGGAATTTGTTAGATACCGTATAACGAGAAAGCACTACATTATAGACACTTTCTTCTTCTATATCGATTTTTACATCTAGTTCTTTTTCTGTTTCCCCACGATTGAGTGCAAGAATTCTATGAGCTTTAACAGTAGAGAGAGGTTCTTTGTAGTCATAATACATACCATAAACACTAGTTTCTTTGTCTTTGTTTCCAGTAACTACTAACTGACTATGCTTGAGAATGTGGAGACGAGTAGCAGTTCTATTTTCTATATCTTGTGAAACTTTTTCTGCGATAATATCCATAGCACCTTGAAGAGCATCTTCGGCTGTGATAATTTTGTGTTCTTCATTGAGGAATTCACTAGCTTTAGCAGTGATTTCTTCTTCGGATGCTGTAGTGAGCATTAATTCTGATAATGGCTCTAGACCAGCTTCTATAGCTTTCATACCACGAGTTTTTTTCTTACGTTTGTATGGTGCATAGAGATCTTCTAATTCTGTTTGAGTTGTACAAGCATTAATATTTATAAGTAAATCATCAGTAAGCAAGCCTTGTCCAAAAATAGCTTTAGTGACTTCGATTCTTCTGGTTTCTAAATTGACTAAGGATTTGTTAAGATGTTCTATAGCACGAATTTCTGTTTCGTCTAAATTTCCAGTTACTTCTTTACGATAACGAGCAATAAAAGGAACGGTACAATCTTCTGCAAAAAGTGTTAAAGTAGCTTTTATTTGAGTTTTAGAAATATTTAGTTTTTCTGAAATTCGAGTACAAATATCTTCTTGAT
>CAMQSH010000187.1 GCA_947036575.1 uncultured Brevinema sp.
GTACTACAGCGTTTCTACAGCTCAATGCGTTTTCGCAATGAGTCAGTCTTTACAGAGATATTCCTGAAACGCATCAAAGGAAAACGGAGGGGAAAATATCGTTTTTGCCCGTGTGAACGGGGCCTCAGTCCCAGTAAGCTTACCAGAGACATAAGAGGAGGGGATACAACTGTAGAAGAATAAGTAACTCCTCGAGGACAAAGAGTCAGCGAAGAGTCTGCCAAACGCAGGCAGGAATGCAGTAAAAGAAAGTAAGTTAATTCCACTCAAGTAATCACGGCACACTCAAGCCAGGGTTGCTTGCTGGGGAAGAGCTTACTGTCTCTGCAGATCATATAATCTCCAAGATCACAACCTCATTTCCCTCCATCCGTGCCATCCTTCTCTGTGTGTACACTGTCCTCTTCCTCCTCCTCCTCCTCATCGTCTTCTGTGATTGGCGATAGGATTTCGTTCATGATGTCAATCACGCCAAAGCCGTCCTTGATTGGTAGACGTGTCTGTCAGAGGACCGCCTCCTCGAGGATGATGTTGAAGAGGATGACAAAGGCCGACTCGACTTGGCAAATCGGGACCCCTTGCTCTGCTTCCCTTTGTCTCCCAACTCCTCATCCTCTCCCTCTTCTTCTATTCTTCTGTGCGACGTTGAAGAGGAGGAAAAGTGCCGGGAGGTTTTAGGCCTTGATTGCCCGAAACCATCAGTGCTTCTGTGAGTCCTCCCTCTCTTCTCAACAGCTCGCCCGGAGTCGGACCTCTCAGTCCCGCCACTCGAAGCCTCGCCTTCACCCTCGTCTTCTCCTTTACCTCCTCCTTCTCCTCCTCCTCCTCTCCCTTCTGAATCGGACTCCCCGACAGAATCCCCCCCCACCCCCCGTCTCGCTCCCCTTCCCTCTCTCCGGTGTCCGACCCCGTGTCCTCCCCAGCCGTCCCCGATGACCGGGACCGTGACTCAGTCCCGGACTCCGTACCGTACTCCGTACCCCGTCCCGGTCCTAGAGCTCAGCTCAGCGTCCGAGTCGGCCCACTCTGACGCAGACGTCTGGCTGCCCCTCTCCCATGGAGAGTCAGGGGACCTGGCCCCCCCGGGCTGCCTGCGCTCCCTGGACCCCCGCCGGGACACCTGGGCGGAGACGCTCAGATCCCCGATGGAGTCTGACTTCCTCCTCCTCCCACTGCTGGAGTCCTCTCCCCCTCCACCCCCTGACATGAGGGGCCCTTGGAGCCGGTGGTAGAGGGTGGCCAGGCTGGAGTTGGGGCCCAGCTGCTGTCTGCTGGGGGCCAGTGTTAGTGGGTCCGATGAGCCCTTGAAGTAGCCCTCTTCGAGAAACACGGGTCCATCGGCCATGACCTCTTCCTCTGTGTCCCCGGGGCCCCTCCACCCCCTCTCCCCCCCTCTGTTGCTCATCGCTATGGCCTCTATTCTCCTCATGGTCTCCAGCTCTCTGCCTCTCCACTGCTCCCAGCCTCTCTCCTCTACTTCCCCTGCCACTATCTCTCTGGCCTCCCGCCTCTCCCTTCCTCCTCCTGCCCATCCGTTGCTGTCCTTCCATCGAGGTTCTCCTCCTTTCATTACCTTTCCTACTTCTTCTCCCACTCGCCCTCTCCCTCGTAGCCCTTCTCCTCCAGCCCATCCATTGCTTTCTTTCCATCTATGTTCTCCTCCTTTTGTTCTTTCTCCTCTCCCTCCTCTCCCTCTGACTCCTTCCATCCCTTCTTCGTCCTCCCACCCTCTACCTCCTGTTCCTTCTCTCCGTCCGTCCCCCTCCGGCCTCGCCCGGCCTGCCTCCTCCAGGGGCCCCACCTTGGCCTTGCTCCAGGGGGGGTGCAGGGCCGAGGGTGGCCCCGTCTTCTTACGCCAAGAGGAGAACAGTGTGCTCAGCTTGAAGGCAGCCTTCAACCGAGCAAATGCTGCTGCTGCCCCTGTAGGAGCAGCTCTGGAGCTCTGGGCCTCAGTGGCTCTGGAGCTCTGGGCCTCAGTGTGGACCACTCCGTTGGCCTTGCTCTGCTCCATTGCCTGTGAGGGGCCTTGTTCTGGGTTCTCAGCTGTGGTTCCGGTAGTGGAGGGGGGAAGAGAAGAAAAAGGTGGAGGAGGAGGAGCCAGGGGATTCTGGGGGGCTATCTTCCCCCCTCGGAGTGGTCTTCTGCCGCCACGCCCCCGTGGAGCCTGTTGTCATGGCGATATTGTTGCCGCACGTAAGAAGAACCACGGCATTCCAGGGAGTTTTGTCAAAGGAAATGGTCGAACGAATATGGCGGAACAAAAACAAACATGAGACATGAAATGTGATGTAAACAAGAAAACAGACCAAACCTCATGTTAACAGATTTAACCCCACCTTCAGCTAATCATAACATCATAACATTGTATCCATTGTAGTGTCATTTTATTTGACATGTCATCTTGCTTAATTGCAAGTTCTTTAAAATAATAAAAAGTAATTCCATTGTCAAATGACTTCTACTCCTTATGTTTATGTTTATGTCAGTGCCCCACCCCCCCTCACACACCTCGGTCTCAGAGTCTTGGGGGCTGTAGTAGAAGCTGCCATCGTCGTCGACGACTACCTTGCCATACTCGTCATAGAGACCAGCGGGGGAAATCAACTTCCTGCGACTGCCGTACTGAGGGAGCTCATAGCTGGGAAAGAGAGTTTAATTATTGTATAATTGGATTACAATATCACACTGTTGGGTTAAATATTAATTAAGCAATGTAAAGTAGTAAAACCGGTGCTTAGTGCAAAGGTGGTCTGTCTGCATGGCAGGAGAAAGGCTTTTATAAAATCTCTTCATCAAGGATTAGTGGGTTTTGTGTCTTTTGTATGTATCACTTCACAAACTCTCAATGTATGTTCAAGAGCGGCTTTGGACAGGGAGACAGAGATATTACCTACTGCTGATTTCAGTTAACAATAAACAAGGAAAAAGCTGGACTGTTTCAATTGTTTATTTTATTGCGAGTGATAAAGTGAAAAGATTGAGAGAACTGCAAAAGGAGAGATACCAACAGGCCCTTGAATGGAATGTATACAAGCCTTCTGCTTTAGTCCAGAGCTGCTGATGGAATCCATTTTAACATTCCCTCTAAAACAGGCAGGTCTGCTTTAATGTGGCCTCTGACTAGAAAGGTCACTTTTACCTTCACTTGGATTCTTTTACTCTCTGTTTCTAACCCAGCACTAGAGGGCAGTAATGTATTAAGTCTTCCTAAGTTATTGATGTCACAATTTAATTTTAAAGGTCCCATATTATACCACCATGTGTGAGTGTGATAGCCGCTACAAGCTGTTTTGAGAATCTTCCTGTGTTTTAGTGACATCACATGTGGGCATGTACACCTAGATGTGTGCTGGATAGATGAGTCTACCAGCATCCCCAGTGGACTGTAGCAAACGTTGATTATCTATTTCATTCTTATTTTATAGATAAGAGGTTACAATGGAATGTCTGGCTCACACAGCCATCTGTTTATTTATGTGTAAATGAGGCAGAGGTTCTTTTGTGACTGGGGAGCATGCGCCATTGTCCTAGTCTTGCCAGCCTGGGTGTGGTCAGGTAATATTCAACTGTTGACCATGTGACCGTTATTTTCTACCACACCGTCCAGAATATAGACAGCCTGCCAATTAACCATCATATTCGGGAATCGACATATTGGCGCCCCCTGTGGCTGCAGGCGCCCCTGTTTTTTAATGAGGGGCTTGAGCAGGAATGTGAGAGAAAATGATGCACTATACAATAGCAAGGCATTCAATTTGTTTGGGAAATGTGGTGTGGAAATGAGAGTTAGGTAAGCAAAAACATAAAAGTAGGTTGCTGGTTTTCTTACAACTGGCTGGTAAGTCAACTATTGCAGCTACAATTACATTAGCAGCTAATATAAAACGAGTAAGCCTACAGAGCTAGCCTAATGCCTCAAGTGACAGACATGAAAAAAAGACGTCGGGTTAATTTTTAAACTTTCATCTGTATAATTATCTGTCGTCGATTGGAGTGTTGTATTGCAGTAGGGGGCAGCAGAGTGGCTGGAAGCGCGCCGTATAAATTGGAAGTGACGTATATCTGGTGGAGGTCCGCGCCAATGGCGGCGCCCAGGGGGCGCCAGACATAGACATCTTATCAGTAGACGGAGCATTTGCTGCTGTGACGCGTGATATTTGGCCGCCATCTTGGAGTGGTGATCGGGAGCTGGAGAGCAGCATGAACTAGTACAGACTACAGAAGAAAACAAGGACGCCGGGCTGGTGTTCAGTGTATTCCTGCTCAAATGAGCGCACCGTCG
>CAMQSH010000188.1 GCA_947036575.1 uncultured Brevinema sp.
ATCATTCCTTTGATAGAAGCGTTCATTACAAGAAATCCAACAACAGCAGCAAGAGTCGCTGTACCTTTATCAGAATTAGCAAGCCCAATAGCAACTCCTATACAAATAAGTAATGAAAGGTTCACAAAAATGATTTCGCCAGAAGCAGCCATAACTTTGAATAATCCTTGTAGCCACTCAATATCTAAAAAAGGATAAGCATTAATAGTATTTATATTAGATAATGCTCCTCCTATTCCTAGTAGTAATCCAGCAGATGGTAGCACAGCAATAGGTAACATTAAGGATTTACCTATTTTTTGTAGATTTTTAAACATATAGTTTTCCTTGTGAGATATTTATAAATTTTTAATTATTTTAAAGTCAGAAAATTATAATATATCCTATTATATATGTCAATAGCTTATGATAGTAGAATAGTATTGTTTTTGAAAATTTTAAAGAAGACACTATAAAAAAAATATTTAATAACATGAATAAAGCCCACTACAATATTTGTGGTGGGCTTTCTTTTTAGAATTTTGTTTTAATTATTGATCTATAGTTCTTATTAGTTGTGCTGGATTTCCACCATAAATTGTATTAGCAGGAACATCTTTGGTGATAACAGATCCTGCTGCAATGACAGCACCATCACCTATCGTGATGCCAGGGAGAATTACAGATCTCCCTCCTATCCAAACATTATGTCCTATAGTTACAGGTTTCCCAAATTCTAAACAAATAGATTTTCCGGCTATCATTCGTTCATTTCTTTCTTTATAAAGGATAGGGTGGGTAGCAGAGTAAACATGTACTCCTGGCGCTATCATACAATTATCTCCTATCGTAATGGGGCATATATCAAGAAGTAAGCAGTCATAATTCATGTAAAAATTTTCTCCTACGCTAATATTATAGCCATAATCGCAACGAAAGGTAGGTTCTATATAACAATTTTTACCTATATGACCAAATAGGCTTTTTAATAAATCATAGCGTAGGGTTTTATCTGGTCGTTCTGTTTGATTATATTCTTTTGTGATTTTTTGAGCTCTTGTTCTATGTGCTGCGAGTTCTGGATCTGAAGAATCATAAAGTAAGCCTTGTATCATTTTTTCTTTTTCTGTCATGTTTAATATTCCTTTTGTAATCTATAGTATTTATTATGAAATAAGAGCTATGTACTTATATTATATATAAAATAAATAAAAATGCAATCGTATAATTATTATAAGATAAAGTTACGATAAGTAGTCTCTAATACAATAAGATAAATACTAATTAATTTTGGTAATAGAAAATTTTTCTGTAAAAACAAAGTTTATTTAATTGTATGAAGAGAATTTATTAATTAAAATGATAGGTATTTTCTTAATTATATGTTATAATAAACAATATTCTAAGATTTGTGAAGGATAAAGAGCCCATGAAAAAATCTATTTTATTGTTATCATTAGTACTAATGTTATCCAATACTAGTGAGTTGTATTCTCAGGAGCAAACTCATAAAAAAAGAGTACTAAAAAAAGCTCCAAAATTTACTCAGCGTTGGGGATTTTCAACAGCATGGTTGATTCAAAACGCTCCTTTTAGAGAATTTACTTCTTATCAATTAGATCAATTAATCTATGCTCAAGGAATTAATACATGGGATATGGGTGATTCTGCAACTGGATTTGCTTTTGGTTTTTCTTATGATTTGACAGCAAAAAATGGAGTGATGTTTCGTATGCAAGGATTTATAGAGAGTACAGGTTGGATTTCTGGTGTATTTGATATTGGTACAGGTATTAGGATTCCTATGTCTCTCAGAAACTCTTTTTTTAGTATTGAAGTTTATTTTTCTATTAATCAAACTGGTGGGACTCTAACAAGAATAGGGACATCATTAAGCCCAACAAAAGATGAAATACCATTTTATATGGGTTTGTTTGGTTTTAAATCAAGAATGGCTTTTGAATTTCCTATTGCTAAAGGTAAATATTTTATCACGCCATATGTTTCTTATGCGGTTTATCCTTGGTTCAAAACAACAACAAAAGCAGATTTTTTTCTTAATGGTTTTGAAAGAGGGTCTCTAATTGATGCAATCCAAATAGGTATTGAATTTGGTTCTAAATTTTAATTAATAATAATAGATATGTATTCGAACAAGGAATATTGATGAAAATTATCTGGATATTAACCTTTACTATTATGAGTTCTTGCTCTTTTGTTCCAGATTCTCCAATGAATCTTTTATCATCTCAAAAAGTCGGTGAAACTCTTTCTATAGAAGAAATGAATAGAATGTATCCTTATTTAAATATAGTACTCAGACCTTTTGAGGTGCAAGATAAGGATAGTTCTGTTGCTGGAGCTACAGAACTAGATAATATGAGAGCTAGACAAATTGATGCTATAGAAAAATATAATATACTTAGAAGAGTAGACTTTATGCGTTTTGTTGTAAATACTCCTGAATTTGAAACAAATCTTCTCAAAGGGAAATTTAGATCAGCTCGTACTGCTACAGGATTTTATGGATCAATTAAAGTTGGGGATTATTATGATAATAAGAGAATATTAGCATTACTCCAAAGTTTACAAATAAATACCAGAATAGGAAAACAACCTCTATCTGGTGGAGCAGTAGCTATGGGAGAGATTGGAAAAGCTTTTTATGTAACTGCTGATTCTCAAACTTCTATGGTGGAACAAATGGGGTATAGTGCTTTTATTATATTTCCTAATGGAGATTATTGGGGATTAGGGGCTTATAATGAAGATAACTTCTCTGATAATATATATATAGCTGGTGTGATATTTCATGAATTACTACACAATATAGGTTTTATTCATGAAGAACCAGTACATGGGCAAGATACTGTATATGGAATACAAAATGTCTTTACACAAACTGCTCAAGATTTAGTATGGCAAACAAAATACCAACGTCAATTAAAAACTTATCAATATGTTCAAACAAAATACAGAGATTGGCTGACTTTTACGACTACCCCAACAAGAGTAAATACTAAGTAGATTTCTAATATTATAAATAACTTATATAATCAAAATAATAGAGAGTTGGGTATATCTGAAGAAAAAATAGAAGTATACATATTATAAAAATAACAACAAGAAAAAAATACTTAATAGACTTATATAGTGAATAATACCAAATTTAAACTCAAAAAGAGGGATATTGATGAAAAAGATAATAATATGTATTTTTATTATACTGAGTTCCTGTTCTTTTGTACCAGAGTCTCCACAAGATCTGTTACGAAATCAAAATAATATAAATCCATTATCTATAGAAGAGATGCATAGACTATATCCCTTTTGGAATATCCAATTAATGGAATTTAGAGCAGACAATATGGATGCAGGAACGACGGGTGCTAACGGTTCAGTGTCTAGTGATCCTGTTTTGAATGCAAAAGCAAGAGTTATAAGTATTCGTTCAAAAGAAGCTATACTTCAAATAATGAATAAGATTCGATTTGTAGTTAACACACCAGAATTTGCTGATCGTCTTCGTAAACAGACTTTTAGGTCTTCAAGAAACGGAAGTACACATGGGATTGCACCTTACAATTCAATTAAACTAGGTGATCCTATGGATAGTGAGCGCTTAGTTAAAGTACTTCAAAAGGTATCTTTGTACAGTCAAATTAGAAGAACACGAGTACCTCAAGGAGCAGATGGTGCTGCAAATGTTGGACCTTTCCTTTATGAAGCAAGTGATACACAATTAACTATAGCTACTTCTAGACATTTATATGTTGCTTTACATAACAATCATAGTTGGGACAACTATGATAAAGTTGAGTATAGAACAAGAGTTGTTTTTCATGAATTACTCCATAATATGGGTTTTACTCATAAGGTTAGTAATGATGCTACTTTTGGAATACAGAACGTATTTCAATTTACTTATGAAGATCCTGCATGGCAAAAAAAATATAAAAAGCAATTAGAAAGTTTTCAATATTATACCAAAAGATATAGTCATTTTTTACAGAAGGATACAATGGCCAATCAATCAAAACAATTTAATAATACGGACCTCTTTACCATAAATCAAACACAATCTGAAGATAACCATACTCATGAGACTCATAATAATGAAATTGAAGAGGTTTGTATTTTGTACCCGGACGGGACACACAAACTCGTAAAAGTGAGAAATGGGCATATCATTTAAAAAATTTAAGAAAATTATTTAGACATATTTAATACTCAAAAAAAATAGGAATATTTATGAAAAATATGTGGATATTAATTTTTGTAATGATTGCTAGCTCT
>CAMQSH010000189.1 GCA_947036575.1 uncultured Brevinema sp.
AGCCATACTTGAAAATAATTTTTGTTTTCTTTGAACCATAAGAATTTGTCTCATACGAGTTTCAGGATGAAATTCAACATCAAATTTAACTAAAGTATAATCAGAGTAACGTCCTGGAGCATATGTTAATCTTCTTTCAAGTAATGTTACAGTAGTCCAACCTGTTTGTAGAATGATTCCATCTCGCACAATAGAATACCATACATCTTTTCTATCATTAAAAAATGTATAATTAAACCAATATTCACTACCATCTGATGAAGGATAATTAAATGATCTATGCTGATTACTTTGAATTAGCCAAGTCCAAACTGAATTATTTTTCAATGAATTCCTAGAATCACGCCAATCTGATCCACTAATATCACTCTCAAAAAGGGTGTTTTTCCAAGCATTTCCACGGACCATTCTAGTATCCATTTCAGTATCAGAACCTAATATATTTAATTCCGATGTATTTAATTCCGATGTATTTAATTCCGATGTTTGTTGTGTTTCTTCCGATAAACTACAACTAATAGTGAAAAATAAAGAAAATAATAATAATAATACTTTCATTTATAACCTCCTGATATTTATAATATTAAATACAGTTTGTTAAATACAGTTTGTTAAATATGATTGATCGTATTATATTTTCTCTAATATCACCCCCTTAGATAATAAGCCTAATATTATATAAGTTTTTTTTTAAAAAGTCAATATTAATCTAAGCTATTATAAAAATAAAGTTTTTAAGTAGAGTTCCTTATAGAATACAAAATCTCCACTAAAAGGCATTCACCTTCGGCATTTACCTCGTATTTTCCTTGTTTCAAAATAGCTATTAACAAAAAAATAGAAGTGATTTATAATATATATGCTTAAAACTTCGAAGATTTGAAATAATCTTCTTCTATCTTATGCTTTTAATAATAGTATTGGATTATCTATAGATAATTCTTTTTTATTTTTAAAAGTAATGTTCTTCTTTTTAATATTCGCACATGAGTATCTTTATATAACTACCCATAGGTGTTTGTATAATTTTAAAGTGTGCGAGTATTAGATAGAAATATTTAAATTCAATCTTTGAAGTTTTAAGCAAATACAACCCTATGGGCTTTATTGTGTTTAGAAAACAACTAGATATAATAAAATCCTCATAGTAGTGCCTTAATGGCAAATTATGAGGATTTTTTTAAAGATTTTAAAGATATAAAAATAAAATAATTAATAGTGATAGATGGCTCATGAAATTGGGGCTTATTGATCTATGAAATTGGGGGTTTTGTGGATCTATAAAATTGGGGTAAAAAAAACCACCTATCACTATTATTTATATGTTTTATACTTGTATTAGGCTACATCAATAGTATATTTATACTCTCTTACTTGATTTGGCGCTAAAAGTACCATTCCTTTTTTGCTAGATAATTCGTTGATGGTATCTTCATAATTATCTGCCCATCCACACCAAGGCTCTATACATAAAAAGGGAGCTCCAGCTTTTGCCCAAACTGCTAACAAAGGTAAATCATCATTCCAATTCATTGTTACTGTTCTAGGACTATTTTGAAAACGGAGGATAGCTTGTCTTGATTTAAGATTGCCAAAAACTAATGCTTTACTTTGACTAAAAGTATCTACCTTAAATGTAAGATTTTTAACACCATAGTCCATTTCTTTAGCAATCATAAAGCCATCTTTTAAATCGACATTAGAAATCAATTTTTCATCTTCAAATTCTAAATAAGAATTTTCTAATTTGTCATCCAAATTAAATCCAGGATGAAGTCCAAAAGTAAAAGGCATTGTTTCTGTAGATGTATTGGTAATAAGATGAGAAATATAAACTTTATGATTTTCCAAACGATAAGTAACTTCCATTTTGAAATCAAAGGGATACATTTTTTTAGTTTCTTCAGTAGCCGAAAACGTAAATTTTACTTCTTTATCTGAGATTTGTGAACCTGTAAATTCATTAGTACGAATTACTCCATGATTTGGCATAGAGTATTTTTGACCATTGAGTAAATATTCTTGATTTTTTAATGCACTGACAATAGGAAACAAAATCGGAGCTCTAAATCCCCAAAATTCTTCTTCACCTTGCCATAAATATTCATAATTAAGATTATTATCTTTAATAGAGTGCATTTCAGCCCCAAAAGTACTCACTACAACTTCCATATGGTTATCTTTAATAATATAATTCATCATTATCTCCTCATTTATATTATAAACTAATAAATTAATAAGTCAATATCTAAAAATATATTTATTATCATAAAAATAAATAAAAATAAGACCTTTCTTTTAAAATAAATATCATGTATACTAAAATATATTTCTATGAGTAGGTATTTATGAAGCATTTAGCACTACCATGCCTTTTTCTTGTTTTAACAAGCCTTGCTCTTCCTTTGTTAAGATATACAAGTTTATTATTTTCACCCCTCACCAATAATGGGGTTCGATTTATGTCTGGTAGTATTTTTTTATTTATTATAGCTTTATTTCGTTACAAATCCAAATTATTTGATTTCTTTCCTAAACAAAAAAATCTCAAGATGTTATTACTATGTACTTCTTGTTTGATGAGTATCAACATGGTATTTTTTATCAAAGGATTGTCCCTCAGCTCTGCTTTTACAGGCAGTATGTTTACGACTTTTGGGATTCCAGTAACAGCATTAGTTTCTATGTTTTATTTTCCAGACGAAAGAAAAAAATCATTTAACATCTTCTTTTTTACAGGAATGTTTATTTGTGTCTTGGGTAGTATGGTTTTTATCAATCGTGGTAATAGTGACCCTCAAGCAAACTCAGGAACATTTTATTTATTTATTAGTATTTGTACTCAAGTTATCCTTAATAATTTAATTAAGTACGTTGCTCATCAACTCCCTATACTAATTATTGGATTATTTAATTCTTTTTTTACAGGATCATCTCTATTAATACTAGCAATTCTTACAGGAAATATAAAAGAGCTAGCAATAGCAGATACACACAGTATTGTTGTTTTAATTTTTGCTGGTATTTATGGAATCTTTGTCGGAATGATTATTGGGTTTTCTGTTATCAAAAAAAATGGGATTACTACTTTTAATATTATGCAACTATTAACCCCTATCACTACTGCTGTCGTTTCTTACATTGCAATGAAAGAAACTATTAGTTCTTCGCAATTTTTAGGTGGCGTAATTATCCTTATTGGAGCTTATATTTGTATTTTTGGAAAACGTAGTTTTAATCTTTTATTAAAGAAAATCCAGAAAAAACAAGTAATCAAATCTAAATAATAGGAGATACTATGAAGAAAGTTATTTTAATTACAGGTGCATCTGCCGGCATAGGCAAACATACAGCAATAAAATTGGCTCAACTAGGACATATAGTATATGGATTGTCACGTAATATAGAGTTAATGGAAGAATTAAAAACCTTTGGTATCTACCCTATTCAGTTAGATGTTACTAGCCCCCAAAACATAAAACAAGTAATTAAAGAAATTTTAACAAAAGAATCTCGTATCGATGTCCTTATTAATAATGCAGGATATGGATTTTATGAATCATTAGAAGAATGTTCTATAGAAAAAGCAAAAGCGTTGTTTGATGTCAATGTCTTTGGATTAATGCAAATCACTCAAGAGGTTCTTCCCACAATGAGAAAAGCTAATTCTGGAACAATTATTAATATTTCTTCTGTTGTTGGTAAAGTCCCTTTTATTTTTATGGGCTGGTATAGTGCGTCAAAATTTGCTGTAGAAGGTCTTAGCGACTCGCTTCGTCTAGAACTCAAAGCTTTTAATATTAAAGTTGTTGTTGTTGAACCAGGTCGTGTAACATCCAAATTTGGACATACGGCTTTAAGCTTGTCTAATATTGATCAAAGTTCTCCTTATCACAAAAAGATGCTTAATTTTCAAAAGCTTATAGAAAACAACCCTCTCCCTTCATCTCCTCCAGATTCTATTTCTAAAACTATTATTAAAATCATTAATAGTTCTAATCCAAAAACAAGATATTGTCCTAATTTTGATGGTAAAATTGCTCTCTTTTTTAAGAAATGGTTTGGGGATAAATTTATTGATTTTGTAATAGGATCTCGCCTATAATATAAACACAAAAAAGCACTCAATACGAGTGCTTTTTTACTATGGGGCCCGGAGGGGATCGAACCCTCGACCCACCGATTATGAGTCGGTTGCTCTA
>CAMQSH010000190.1 GCA_947036575.1 uncultured Brevinema sp.
TAAAAGATCTTATTTGTTATTAAATCTTGATTTTTTATAGAAATTAAAGTAATATAATAGGGGATCATTTTTAATGAGATGGAGGAAATATGGCAAATGCTAATGGACAAAAACAAACTTTTTTAATTATTGGATTGGGGGTCTTTGGATCTCAGATAGTTCAAAATCTAGCACAATCAGAATCTGAAGTTATTGCAGTAGATAGCGATCCAGCAATGATTCAAAAAATGAAAGAACTTCCAGTGTTTCCTTTTCAATTAGATTCAACAGTTGAAGAAGCTTGGAAAGAACTTGATATTGCTTCTGTAGATTGTGTTATTGTTTGTATAGGTGAAAACATGATGACTAGCGTGTTAACAACATTATTAATGAAAAAATTTAAAATTCCTAGAATTATTGCCCGTGCGAATAGTGCAGAACATGCTCAGATTTTACAATTAATTAATGTTTCAGAAATTATTAGACCAGAAATTGAAAGTGCTGAAAAATTAGTGGGAACTCTGGTCGGTGGATCTGGATTTGTTTTATCTTATGAAAGAATTTGGAAAGATCATGCTATTATCGAGGTACAAGTTAATAAACAAATTGCAGGTCAGACATTAGTAAATTTAGATTTACGTAAAAAATATAAAGTAAATGTTATTGCTGTTAAACATCCTATTATTAGAGTAGATGAAAATTTTCAAAATATTTGTGAATATGAAATCGATGAAGTTCCAAATCCACATTTAGAATTAATAGAAGGGGATATCTTAATCATCTTAGGTAAATTAACAGATATCAAAGGATTACAAGAATCTCCAATAGGTAAAATGCGATAAAATGTTAATAGATAATAATCTCAATTCGGAATCTCAAATTATTGATGACTTAAAAGTATTATTTGAATCTAGTAAAGGGCGTATAGGGATAGGAGATGATGCTGCTGTAATAGAGCACAATCAACTTATTTCTACAGATGCTATCGTGGAAGGGGTTCATTTTATTCGTGGGAGAGCGACTTGGGAAGAAGTTGCTTATAAACTTTTTGCATCTAATGCTAGTGATATTGCTGCTATGGGTGGCTTTGTTACAGGGTATACTCTTACTTTATCTCTTCCAGAATATTGGACGAATGTTGATTTGAAATCTTTTATTACTGGTATTAGACTTTTTTTAAAAGAATATCCTGCAGATTTACTAGGTGGTGATACAGTTAGATCTAAAGAGTTCTTTGCTTCGGTAACTGTTCTTGGTCGAACAAATAGTCTGCCATGGTTACGTGCAAATGCAAAAGAAGGTGATTTTATTTATTGTACAGGTACATTAGGTGATTCTAAACTTTGGTTAAATAGAGAATTAGAAACACAGGTCTTACCATTACAAGATCTTGAATATTTTAGAAATAGGCATTATAGACCCTCTCCTAGAAATAATGTAGTACCTTTTTTGAAAAAATTTAATATAACATCGGCTATGGATATTAGTGATGGTATTGTTGAAGATCTTCAAAAATTATGTAAAGCATCTCAGACTAATTTTTATCTTGATGGAAATTCTATTCCTATTAGCGAAAAACAAATAGGAATAGATAATGTATTAGAACATAAAATTTATTATCAACGGGAAGCTTTAATTGGTGGAGAAGATTATGAATTATTATTCACTTGCCCAGAACCCCTTGATGAAGAAGTGTTAAAGAATGATCTTGTTCGAATCACTAGAATTGGACGTCTATTATCCGCTAAAGACCAATCTTTTATTTTACATGCTGGAGAAAGACTAAGTCCTGATCAATTTAAAGGATACCAACACTAATGGGAAAACTGCTTTTATTACAAGAAACCCTTAATCAAGTAAATGATAGTTATTTTCATTACGAAAAATTACCAATAATAAAACTTTCTAAAGGGCAAGATAAATCCAAAAGAAGAGCGATTGTATTTGGGACTTATCATGCTAAAAAAGATGAAATTAAAATTCATCCAGTACTATTACAAGATCATCTACCGAGCTTTGTTTTGGAGTTTGTGATCTATCATGAAATGCTCCATTATCAAGATAGAGATGAGTTACTTATTCGTAAAAAAGGTGATAAAGTTCATACAAAAGAATTTAGGCAAAGAGAAAAACAATTTCTTCATTATGAAGAAGCTCAAAAAATATTAAAAAAAATATTATATGGAAAAGATATGCACGAAGAATCTACCCCAAATATCCTTGATGAAAAGACTAATAAAAAAATAGTGAGAAAAATTTTGAAGGGAGAGGCTCTAGAAAATGCTTTAGCTGAATCCTTGCAACGTTTGGATCATATATTAATAAAATATAATCTAAAAGAAGAAAAAATAAAAGGAGCAAAACGTGGTACCAAAAAGAAAGATGACGAAAGCCAATTGGCTAGTGATGAGTAGTGGATTATTTATTATTCTCTTAGGATATTATCTAGTAGCACCTATTACGAGAGACTACGAAACACCAAAAGCTTTTTTTGCTATTTTAACATTAAATTTAGGATTGCTAACTGTTATTTTAGGACTTTCTATTCCTTTTGATTCATTATTTGATAAATCTAATACTACATATGAAGAGGTTGAATAGATGAATCATCTCTCTACTAAAAATCATATCAAGAGAATCTTGAGTGAAGCTCTAAGCTTTCTTGAGGTAAGTAACTTTAATATTGTGGTAGAATATCCTGAAAATCAAGATCATGGGCACTACTCTTCTCCTGTTGCGATGGGATTGGCAAAAGAACTCAAAAAAAATCCTAGAGCAATTGCTGAAGAAATTTTTAATCTTATTAAAGACAATAAAATGTTTGCTAAAGTAGAAATCGCTGGAGCAGGCTTTTTGAATTTTTTTCTCAGTGAAGAATATTTACAATCAAAATTAACACAAGTTTTAATAGATTCTTCTTTTGGTAAAAACACAAGCTTAGCCAATCAACATATCTTACTAGAGTACATTAGTGCAAATCCAACTGGTCCTTTGCATATTGGTCATGGACGTTGGGCAGCAGTTGGTGATAGTTTATCACGTCTTCTCAAATATTCTGGTGCCGATGTTTTTCGTGAATTTTATGTGAATGATGCTGGTGTGCAAATAGCTCACTTAAAAGCTAGTGTGGAAGCAGTACAACAAGGTAAAGAAGTTCCTGAAGATGGCTATAGAGGGGCTTATATACAAGCATTAGCTGATGAAGTGACCAAAACTGGAACAGCACCTCAAATATTAATGCAAGAATCTCAACGTCAGACTTTGATAGCTTTTCGTACAGAATTTGATCAATGGTTTTCGGAAAAAAGTCTTCATACTGATGATACAATGGCGACAACTTTTGCCGAATTAGAGCAAAAAAACGCCTCCTATCTTCAAGATGGAGCCTTGTGGTTTAAATCTACAGAGTATAGTAAAGATGACAAAGACAGAGTTATTGTCAAAAGTGATGGGTCATTTACCTATTTTGCTTCAGATATAGCCTATCATCGTAATAAAATTCAAAGAGGATTCCCAATTCTGATTAATATTTTAGGCTTTGATCATCATGGTTATGTCGAGCGAATTTCAGCGGCGGTGAAAGTGCTGGGAGGGGAATTGACTGTTCTTTTAGGACAGATGGTTAATCTCTTTCGTAATAACGAACCTGTTCGTATGAGTAAAAGAACGGGAGATATGATTTCTTTAGATGAAGTTATCGAAGAAATTGGCACAGATGCGACGAGATATCTTTTGTTAAGACGTCCTATGAATTCTACAGTGGATTTTGATTTAGAAATTGCAAAAACATCTTCAAACGATAATCCTGTTTTTTATATTCAATATGCTCATGCAAGGATTGCTTCGATTTTGCGTAATACGACTAAAAAAGCAGAATTTGTTTCTTTTGAGCATGAAGATGAAACATCATTATTATTAGAAGTAATTAAGTTTGAAGATCTGATTCTTGATCTTTCTCAATCTTATGAATTAAATAAAATACCTAATTACTTAGAAGATCTTGCAGGGACTTTTCATCGTTTTTATAGAAATTGTCGTATTATTGATGATGTTCAAGAATCTTCACGATTGGCTATTTGTCAAGCTGCTAAAAATGTGATAGGTATAGGTTTGGAGTTATTAGGAGTTTCTGCTCCTGAAATTATGAAGGATACCCCAAGTAATGAGGCTTGATAAATGGCT
>CAMQSH010000191.1 GCA_947036575.1 uncultured Brevinema sp.
GCCGTGGGGAGGAGGGGGGGGGAGGGAGGGGGGAGGGGGGGGGGGGGGGGGGGGGGGGGGGGGGGACTATACCTGTAGACCGCCCTGTCGGCCTCCACCGCCACCCAGTCCAGGGCGAAGTCTATCTGTCGCACGAAGGGGGACATCCTGCGGACCACCGTATGGGCGATGTTCAGCCGCACCTTGGGCTGCAACCGCATGATCCTGCAGGGCGCACACATGCACGCGCACGCGCACACACACACACACACACACACACACACACACACACACACTTATATTGAACTCTGCCATATTTAGATTACAAACAATTATTGAAATACAGCAATGATATGAATATACAGAGGTTGAATGGTATTGTTGTCATGATTTCTGTCAATAAAGACCAAATTAATCTGACGGTAAATACTATACAAAACCCCACGGCTGCCATGTTCTGATCTCAGCTTGTGGTGTTTCCCCAACGGTCATTGTGTCTAAGTCACTGTGTGTGTCTGTGCGCGTGTCGGGTATCTTTACTCGTAGAAGTCGCTCTTTGAGATGGCGAAGAAGCAACAGTCCTCCTCGGCGCGCACGTTGAAGATGAGGGGTTCCCCGGTGAGGACGGCCAGCTGGCCCACCAGCTCCCCGGGGTGGGTGACAAACAGACGAGACTCCTCCTCGCGGTCCGCCAGCCGCTGGAACACGAGCAAGGTGCCCGAGATCACAAACCGGATGCTTACCTCCTGGGGGAGCAGAGGGAGGGAGGGAGAGAGACAGAGACAGAAAGAGAGGGAGACAGACAGAGAGAGAGAGATAAACAGAGACAAAGAGAGAGAGACAGAGACAGAGACAGAGAGATACATGGAAGAAAAGAGAAACAGATATGGATAGAGAGGGCAAATGAAAGGGATGATACGAGAGAACAAGGGAAGGGGGAAAGGGAGAGAGGTGGGGAGTGAGGGAGAAAGGATTGAGAGAGCGAGAAGGGTGGTGAGAAGGAAAGCAAGAAAGAGAGAAGACATGAGAAAGCAATCAGTGAGTGATAACAAAAAAGACCCACAGTCCATCACTTGATCATGTCACACTTGTGAGGAAAGGAGGAAGGAGTTTATCAGATGGAAGAGATTTGATAGAAGCGTGTGGCCTGAAATATGCAGCCATTATCTGAACCCCCTAGACTTTGAAATTGTCAGCGCTGAATACTGATAGGGAAATGCACACGCTATTGACTCACTGGTCAGGACTGAAGCTGATGAAACGAGGTCATCACCCGCTGTGTTTAGACCTGGAAGGATTCTTTTTAGCCACGGAACAGGGGCACCACCGGGGAGATAGTCATTTATGCAAGCCGAGCCGTACACCTGGCTGTGTGCCAGCCTCATAAACAGCTTAAGAGAGAGAATGAAAAACTGAAATAAAAACCCCACGACGCCAACCAAATGAGTCCTTCATAAAAGTATTAAGATGCGTGTGTCTCCGAGGACAAGAATGATTCTCTGAGCGAGTGAAAACACACTTTAGTCCTAAAACCGGGCAATTTTCTGTTGAACAGATTCCCATTAGGACTTCTTGGGGGCACTCAAGAAGAGCCGTTTGGAAGGACTTTTGAGATCCACTCAGACGGAGGCCGTTCTGTACCAAGGTGCCGTTCTCCATAAAGCAGATATAGAAAGCTCTGGTAATATGATCAAATTAGTAGAGTGCTTCTGGCATTGAGTGGCCTTGATTTAAAAGTCACTCAAATATTTGCAGAAATGGTACAAATAACAAAGACAAATCTAAAGACAATGGCCGTTGATGGTGCCCACTCACTCCGGACCGTATGAAATCAATCCACAGAATTGCTTTCCTCTCAGCACATGAGACGGATGCAATTATGAATGATGCATCTATATGAAATATATCTAGGTCTGTTGTGACACACACAAACCAACTGCTGTGCTTTAGCCTCAATCCAATCCTCACTAGGTCTCACACAGGAGATAAAGGAAGGTGCAACCTTGACAGCACTTCCCACTCACACACACACACACACACACACACACACAATTCTTTACATTTACTGCCTCAATTCCCCTCCTTGCCTCTCTCTCTCTCTCTCTCTCCCTCCCTCCCTCCCTCCCTCTCTCTCTGCAGTAGGTGGACTGTCAAATGGGGCCTTGAAAAGACATAAATGCAGTATATATTCTCTGTACTGTACTTTATACGCTGTATTTATACCATAGTGACACCAGTGAAGCCCATTATTTTCTACTCTAACAATTATTAAATGGTTGGGGTCTAAACATAACCGTTGAAACAGCCGCTGCCAACCAAGCCAGCCTGGGGGGAAAAGAATAAACATGAGGACAAAAGCAAACTCCCCTTCTTAAAAGTGTACACACATTCACTTCTAAATAACTCTTTATAGTTTGGCTGAGACTATACTGAGAAGATAACCACGTGAACCTCCAACCTCCGACCAAGTATTTTATCCATTGTGAATTTGATTTGTCTTTGCCTTTTTATTCTTACCAAAGCAAAATGCACGTGACGTGGTTTGCAGAGGTAAAAAGGATTAACATAATCCCCAGCAACGTTTGATTAACTAATTACTTTGTTTTTCAGGGGGGGGAACTTTTTTTTGGAGTCGCAATCTTTTGCGTCTTGTAGTTTAACTTGATTCAAATAAATAAGGTGAAGCCATAGACTTGCCTCTAGTGACTAGCAAACAGATGAAGTGGCATGTGTTCATCATGAAGAATCACACCACAACAGTCACACTTCCCCCCCGAAGCGACGAGGCGGCAACAGGGAGGGTTGTTCTAATCGGATCTGGAACTCACACGAGAGTGGAGTTGCTATGCAACATTGAGGTGGGGAGGGGGGGGGGTTTGAGACAGAGGTTTATATCAGGTTGTTTGCAGTCACATGACACACATGTCGCCCAAACTTCAGACGGGAGGGCAGGAGGTGAGATAGCGAGCGTGAAGAGGCGTCACTCGGTTTATAGTAACAGTGTGGAACAAAAAAACATACATATTGGAATTGATTTGTATTTTTTGGATAAAAAAAAGCTATTAGGCGGGACGTCGACTGCAAAGGACCAATGAGAGGGGGGCACTCTGACCTGGTCCCCTTGGTTGGCCACCATCGACCCGGCCCTTACGCGCTGGACGGTCACCCGGTTGACCAGCAGACTCTGGTCCTACAGCACAGGAAACAAGAAAAAAAAAAGAGACTGAAAATCCAAGACTGAACTTTTTTGGGGGTTATTGACGTGTGACGTGTGAAATAATAAGGAAATGAGAGAGGAGTGAAAGAGAATCAATAAAACACGATGGATCGCTTAATGTTCCCAACATTCATTTCTAAATTCGAAGAATAGTAATCGGTTTCACGCCTGGAAGAACAATGGTCCCTTTCACATTGCAATGGATTTTATTTGGGCGTTTTTACCATCTCCAAGATGACGCAGAGTTTTTCCTGGGCCTCCGCAACGACGTCGGAGACCTCCCTGATGCTGGCCTGACAGGGTACAAGTGGTGGTGTTATCATGAGGGGTGAGTGAGGGAGTGAGTGACATTTTTATCAATATGTCAAATTTCGGGGTCAACTAATTTACCCTGGCTGCAAACATACTGTCAGGGTTATTTAAACGGGAATCTGACTCAACCGGCCTGACATTTTGAAAATGAACCTTCAAGAGAGGCCTTATTGATATCATTTGTAGAGATGTATGCTTAGAAAATTGTAGAAAATATGCTTAGGGGCAAGTTGAAAGAAAAGAAACAACTGCATTCCCTCCTAATAAAAACAATGTTAGCTCTGGCTCCGAGGCAGAAATTCTGTGTACCAGATATAGAACCAGTTTCACATCCCAGGACCGTTTCCTCTTTTCGCTGAAGAGGAGGGTCTATTTCAATTTATTTTGCATTGGGTTTCACGCTGTGGCCCGGAGCAGCCAATTGTGTTTGGATAATATGAGGAAAAGACTGGATCAACAAAGTCCTGAGACCTGGGATCTCCCATGGGTGGGCCTCCACCCTTTTCCTCAAGGTAACATTCTAGGAATGTGTCAAGAAGAGAAAATGTCTTCAGCCCCCTTCAGCTAATCCTCATGCAACACCATGAAGTCAAAGGTGTGTGTGTGTGTGTGTGTGTGTGTGTGTGTGTGTGTGTGTGTGTGTGTGT
>CAMQSH010000192.1 GCA_947036575.1 uncultured Brevinema sp.
ATTAGCATCAATATAAGTACCTTCTATATTTTCAAGAAATTTCTTTTCAAAATCTGTCAAGGAACAAGAACTTAAAAACAACAATAAAAAAATACTAGCTCTCATCATAATAACCTTCTTTTATATAATCTATTATTTATTATAAATTATTAAGAGACTTATTTCAATGATATTGATTATTTATTATATAGAAGTTTTTAATGTAGAGTCTATTGTTAAAAAAACTAATTCATCATTTTCTCTTGTAATTAAGATATAGTTATCTGTAGAACCTTCAATAATTTTATTTGCTAAAGGATTTAATATTAAATCATCTATTACTTTTTTTAGGGGTTTTACCCCAAACTCAGGGTTAAATCCTTCTTGAGTGATTAACTCTTTTGCAGATTCACTAATTTGTAGAAGAATATATTTTTCTAGTAATGTTTCTTTTAATAATTCTAATTGTAAATTTGCAATAATACTGACATCTTTTTTTCTTAATTTATGAAAAACAATCATATTATCAATTTTATTTAGAAATTCAGGTCTAAAAATCATTTTTAGTTCATTTTGTAAAATCTTTTCTAAACTTTCCTCATTTTCGTCCCAAGTATTAATAGTATGAGATCCAAGATTTGAAGTCATGATAAAAACACTTTGATTAAATAAAATAGTTTGCCCCTGCCCGTCTGTAATAATTCCAGTATCTAAAATTTGTATTAAAATTTCAAATACTGTAGGATGTGCTTTCTCTATTTCATTAAGAAGTATAATGGAATATGGGTTATTTTTTATAGATTCTGTTAAGCGTCCAACATGTCCTTGGGGCTCTCCAATCAATCGAGGGATAGCTAACTTATCCATATATTCATTCATATTGATTCTTATGATATTTTTATCATCATTAAATAAAAATTTAGCAAGTGTTTTGGATAACTCAGTTTTACCGACTCCAGAAGGTCCTAAGAATAGAAAAGAACCTAAAGGCTTGTTTTTATTTGTTAGACCTGCTTGTGAGCGTTTTATAGTATTAGAAATGTCTTGTATAGCTTCTTGTTGTCCAATAATACGAGATTTTAAATATTCTTCTAAACGGATTACTTTCTCATTTTCACTTTCTATGATATGAGATGTAGGGATACCTGTACGTGAAGATATTATTTGAGCGATATCTTTTGTGGTAATTTTTTCCTTAATAAGAGTTTTTTCTTGGGAAAAATAATTGTTTAATCTTTTTTCTTTTAAGGTTAATTCAGCTATTTTTTTTGGTAGAAGATGGTAGTGTATATCTGCTACTTTTTCAAATTGCTCATTTCTTTCTAATTTTTTTTCTTGATTTTCTAATTTATGAATTTCTTTTTTAAAATTTTTTATTGTATCAACTTGTTTTTTTTCTATTTCCCATGTTGTTTGAAGATTATGTAAGGAAGTTTGTTTCTTTACTATTCTTTTTTCTATTTTTTGCAGATTTTTTTGAGATGTTATATCTAGATTCTTTAATAAAATTGTCTCTAAAGCTGTTTTTTTGATTTCTAGTTTACTAATAGCATGACGTAACTTCTTGATGATTTGAGGTTCTGATTCTAATTCTGAGCATGTTTTTATGATAGCTTCACCTAGGATATCAATGGCTTTATGAGGTAATTTAAGATTCGGAAAATACCGTACAGACATAATAACTGCCGAAATTAAAGCATTATCATCAATATGTATACTATGATACCTTTCCTGTTTTTTCTTGATACCTTTCAAAATTTCTATAGTATCTTCTTTACTAGGTTCTTCTATTAGTATTGTTTGAAACATTTGTTTAAGATCTGTGTCTTTTTCTATATATTTAT
Organism: uncultured Brevinema sp.; assembly: GCA_947036575.1. Taxonomy (GTDB): domain Bacteria; phylum Spirochaetota; class Brevinematia; order Brevinematales; family Brevinemataceae; genus Brevinema_A. The sequence goes on from CAMQSH010000192.1 coordinate 1,824, forward strand.
GATATTCTGCTAAAGGAGTTGCTCCAATAACTTTTATATTATCATGATCAAGAATTGATTTGAGAAGATGTCTATTTTCTTCAGTAACATCTATTCCTACTATAAGGTGTATTTCTTTAATAAATAATATTGTGGGATTAATATTATGCTTTAGATTGGTAATTATTGATTGTAAAGTCTTTTCAATGTTGCTTTTATATTTTGCTCCAGCTATTAATGCCCTAAGATTAAGAGAGATAACTTCATAGTTTTTTAGTGATTCTGGAACAGAACCTTGGACAATATCTTGTGCAATTCCTTCAACGATAGCAGTTTTACCGACACCAATATCTCCTATTAATAGAGGATTTTTTTTATTACTATACAATAAAATTTGAATAGTTCTTTCAATTTCAGATTCTCTCCCAATAATAGGATCTAATTTTTCTTTTATAGCAAGATCAGTAATATTTTTTGTGTATTCCTTGGAAACATTTTTGCTAGTATCCTCAAAATTAGATTCAGAGAATGTATGGGTAGTTTTGAATGATTGGAGAACTTCGTCGATATGATCTTTAGTAAAATTAAGATTATGAAATTTACTTTTCCAAGGTTCTTTTTGTGTTTGACAGATAGCTATTAATATATGTTCTATAGTGATGTAGTAAGAATCCAAATGACGGGCAATATCTTCAGCAGTTATCAACATGTCATTAATTATAGGAGATATCTTAGTACGCACGTTTTTTTCTTGGGTCAGTTTTATAGATTCAAGCCGAATAAATTCTTTTAAATCATTAGTAGATATTTCTAAAAAAGATAATAGTTTTTGAGTGAGTCCATCTTTATTTTCAAGAAGAGCATTCATAATATGTACTAATTCAATAGTTGGATTGTTATTTTCTTGAGCATTTAGGAATGCTATTTGTAGCATTTCTTGAACCTGAGCTGTTTTTGGAAATTTTACCATATCATCCCCCCACTGTTTTGATATTAATAAATATAGTGAAATTTATGACAATTATCAATTACTATTAATAATTGTATAAAAATAGTAGACATATAAAGGAATAAAACATCCAAAATATTAAATTACACCTATTTATGATGATAAGGTTCTTGACTTAAATAGTTCTTATATGCTATACTAATATTTTACTAGAATATTTTAGTAAAATAAAATTTAATAAGAGAAGTAATAATTAGAATAAAAATATATATAATAGAGGATCTTATGGCAAGAAGAGAATTTACAATAACTCAAAAAATAGTAATGTGCATTAGAACAGTACCCTCATTGTTTTTTTTACGTATCATATCGCTGTTCTGTCCTTATGAAAAAATATATCCTTTATCAAAAAAAATAGGTAGGATGTTATTGAGTCTATTTCCTGATAAAAAAAATATTATCAAAAAAAATCTAGCTATTATTTTTCCAGAAAAAAAATATTCAGAACAAGAATTAGATGAAATATATTCTATTATTAATGGCTATGAAGTACGTATATTATTAGAGATGATGGCTTTTGTTAGAATGAATTTCCAAAAACTAATATCCTATATTCGTATAGATCAACACGATCAATTGTCAAAAATGTATCATGAACAACATAATAGTTTTATTTCTTGTACCTTACATTATGGTAATTGGGAGCTACTTGGGTTTTTTCTAGATCAAATGAAGATACCTGTATCTTGTCTTGCTGAAAGGATATATAATCCATGGATAAACAAATTTTTACTATCTTTACGTAAAAAAGCAGGGATGAAGATTGTCTATAATGAGATTTCTCGGATGAGACCACTGCTATCTTCTGTTAGAAAAAAAGAAGGTGGGATTGTTTTACTTGCTGATCAACAATACTGGTTTAATCCTCTTTTTATTCCTTTTTTTAATAAAGAGGCAAGTATTCCTCAAGGTCCTGCTGGATTGGCATTAAAACTAAAAACTAATTTATTTTTAATGTATACGAGACTTGTTGAAAACGGTATTTATACGATTAATATGGATGCAGGTTTTAATTTGGTTAAAAATAGAGATGTATTTTTAGATAAAGAGCAATTAATGAAAACAATTTATCAAAAATATGAAGAGATTATTCGTTATGATGTTAGTAATTGGTGGATTTTAGGCTTAGATAGATGGGGACTAACAAGAGAATCTCTAAAAGAATGGCAAAAAAATCCAGATTGTACGCCTTTTTAATAATTATAAAAAGCTATGGCACTATTGTATAACAATAATATCATAGCTTTTATTTTGTGTAGAGTCTTCTATTTATGCTATAAGATTTATTGACTTAACGTTTATTTTATGTTATCATAAATCCTATAGGAGCGAAAATGAGTA
>CAMQSH010000193.1 GCA_947036575.1 uncultured Brevinema sp.
TTACAAGATTTTATGGCTCAGGAATACCAACATGGATTCAAAACAGAAGTTGATTCTGATGAAGCCCCTATTGGTATTTCTGAAGATATTATCAGATTAATCAGCCAAAAAAAAGGTGAGCCTGAGTATATGTTAGAATACAGACTCAAAGCTTTTCGTCATTGGCAAACACTAGAACAACCAACTTGGTCTAGAGCAGAACTAGAGCCTATTCAATTTGATAAGCTTCGTTACTATTCTGCTCCAAAAAAAAATACAGCTCCAAAAAGAGCCTCCCTTGATGAAGTCGATCCAGAAGTTCTAAAAACATTTGAGCGTCTTGGTATTTCTTTAGACGAACAAAAACGATTGTCAAATGTTGCTATTGATGCTATTTTTGACTCTACTTCCGTTGCCACCACTCACCAAAAATACCTCGGTAAATTTGGAATTATTTTTTGTTCTATCTCCGAAGCTATCAAAAATCATCCAGAACTCATTAAAAAATATTTGGGATCTGTTGTTCCTCACACGGATAACTTTTATGCCGCTTTAAACTCTGCTGTTTTCACAGACGGATCTTTTTGTTTTATTCCTAAAGGTGTTAAATGCCCTATGGATTTGAGTACTTATTTCCGTATTAATGCTGTTGATACAGGTCAATTTGAGCGTACTTTAATTGTTGCTGAAGAAGATAGTTATGTCAACTACATAGAAGGTTGTACTGCTCCTCAATTCTCTTCCAATCAACTACACGCAGCTATTGTTGAAATTGTTGCGTTAGATGATGCTGTTGTTAACTACTCTACCGTCCAAAACTGGTTCCCTGGTGATAAAGAAGGTCAAGGTGGTGTATACAACCTCGTTACTAAACGTGGTATTTGTAAAGGCGATAGATCAAAAATCACTTGGACACAAATCGAAGTTGGTTCTTCTGTAACATGGAAGTATCCTTCAGTTATTTTACAAGGTGATAACTCCCGTGGAGAATTTTATTCTGTAGCACTTACCAACAACAAAATGCAAGCTGACACAGGTACTAAAATGATACACATAGGTAAAGGATCTACATCTTATATCGTATCAAAAGGTATCTCTGCTGGAGAAAGTCGTAATGTTTATCGTGGATTGGTTGATTTCAAAAAATCAGCTACTAATGCTAAAAACTTTACACAATGTGACTCTATGTTAATTGGAGACAAATGTGCTGCTGTTACTTATCCTTATATCGAAGTAAAAAATTCAAGTTCCCAAATTGCTCACGAAGCAACAACTAGTCAAATTAGTGCTGAACAAATTTTTTATCTTCAATCTCGTGGATTATCTCAAGAGCAAGCTGTGTCCTATATCCTTAATGGATTCTGTCAAGAAGTTTTCAAACATCTTCCTGCTGAATTCTCTGTAGAAGCTGTTCGTTTACTTGAGTTAAAACTCGAAGATTCTATTGGATAATAATTAAATAAATAAAAAAAAAGGAAATATAATATGTTAAAAATACAAAATTTATCTGCTCGCATTGAAGAAAAAGAAATTTTATTTGATGTTTCTCTTGAATTTAAAAAAGGAGAAGTTCACGCAATTATGGGACGTAACGGTTGTGGTAAATCCACTCTTGCTAAAGTTATTGCTGGACACCCTGACTATGAAATCACTGGCGGAGATATCCTCATGATGAATGAATCAGGAGAATATGTATCTATTTTAGAAATGGAACCAGAAGAAAGAGCTCATTTGGGATTGTTCATTGGATTCCAAAGTCCTATCTCTATCCCTGGACTTGATAACGAAAGTTTTTTACGTACTGTTTATAATAACTACCGAGAATTAAAAAACTTAGAAAGAATGGATGTTTTAGATTTTCACGATTTTGTTCTCGAAAAAATGAATAACTTAGGAATGTCAGAAGAATTCCTAAAACGTGGCGTAAACAGTGGCTTCTCTGGTGGAGAACGTAAGAAAAACGAAATGATACAATTAGCATTATTAACACCTCGTATGGCATTACTCGACGAAATCGATTCAGGTTTAGACGTTGATGCGCTTGCAACTATTTGTAAAGATATTAATACTTTTAATTCAGATGATAATTGTTTTGCATTAATTACGCATTATAACCGTATCCTCAAACATATCAAACCAAACTTCATTCACGTTATGCATGAAGGAAGAGTAGTACTTACTTCTAGTGATCCAAAACTAGCTCATGATATTGAAGAAAACGGATTTGATTCCCTTTTAGATGGGAAGGGGGCATAATGAACTCCATCACCTCTTATTTCAAACCATTCTCTAGTAATATTAGCACAGAATTCCCTACAGCAAAAACTGAAGAGTACCGTTATAGTAATGTCATTACTAAACTAGCTACTATTACTGTTACTGCTGCTACTGGGGAAAAAATGAATCTTCCTACAAAAGGAGATTATACTTTTTTTGCTGATCAAGTACTAGAAAATTGTGCAACTAAAAGCTTTGAAGAATTACCAAAAAATTATCACAGACATGAAAATTATTTTAAACAAGCTAGTCTTGCCAAAGATAATAAATTCTATGAAATCACTTGTGATAAAGAAGAAATGACTCTTGATTTTGCAGCAAGTAAAGGATCTGTATTAACTGATAAAGTTTATATTCATGTTCCTTCACAAAAAAAAGTGCAAATCTATCTTAATTTTTATACAGAAGACAATAGCTTATCTATCCCTATGATCTATATTGATGCTCAAGATAATACGCATGTAGAGCTTATTTATACTGTAGAAAAAGAGAATAATACTGGTGTTGTAGCTCCTTTATTTGAGCTTATTGCCCAAGAAAAAAGCCATGTTTCTCTACAAACTTACACTCAAGGAATAGCTAATCATCGTTTGACTTTCATTGGATTTTGTGCAGGTGCGAACAGTCATATAGATCTTCGTTCAGGTTTTAACCTAGAAGGCAAAGAATCTTGTGATCTTTTTGTAAGAATTTATCACGAAGCTGCTAATAGTACCAGTAATCAAATGATTAAAACTGTTGTTACAGACTCTTCACAGATGAACTTTAACGGACTTATCTATGCAAATGGAGAAGCACATAATATTTATGCCTACCAAATGTTAAAAGGTATGATCCTTGATGATGATGCTCAAATATTAGCTAGACCACAGCTTGATATCGAATACTTCGAACTAGCTTGTTCTCATGGTGTATCTATTGGTAATTTTGATCCTGAAGAATTATTCTACCTAAAAAGTAGAGGCATACAAACAAAAGATGTTTACCCTCTATTATTATACGGATTTTTCTCAGAACCATTTATGGAAATTCCTTTAGAAACATATTGGGTTTCCCGTATTAAGAATTTACTTGGAACAAAACAAATATAAGTTTAATCCCTAATAAAAATAAGAGAGAACATTGATTCTCTCTTATTTTTTATAATAAATATTCTGAAAAATTTGAATATTTACCGAATTTCTTATATAATTATAATAGATTACTATAGATTAGGAGAAAACATGAAAGATTACACTAGTAAAATTTTACAGATCCGTAAAGATTTTCCATTTTTTCAAACTCCTCATGGACAACAATTAGCATACATGGATAGTGCTGCTACCACCTTAAAACCAAAATCTGTTATCGATGCTGTCACCAAATATAATACAGAATATTCAGCCAACATTCATAGGGCTGTTTATGATATTAGCCAACAAGCTAGTACTGAGTACGAACAAGCTCGAGAAACAATAGCTAAATTTATTGGAGCAGAGCATTCTAGTGAAGTTATTTTTACTGCTGGGACTACCGCTGGGATCAATCATTTTTCTAGATCTTTCGCTGAAGCTTATCTCAAAGAAGGGGATAGAATTGTTATCTCAGAAATGGAACACCACGCTAATCTCTTACCATGGCAAAAAATAGCTAAAGATTTCAAATGTAGCTTAGCATATATTCCTTTACAATTAAACGGAGAATTAGATTTATCTAATATAGATGAGTTACTCTCTGCCCCTACCAAAATATTAGCTATTTCTGCACTTTCTAATGTCTTAGGGACTATCAATCCTATTACAGAGCTTACTGCTAAATGTAAACAAAATAATATTTATACTTTTGTCGATGGTGCTCAAAGTGTCCCTCATATGCCCTACT
>CAMQSH010000194.1 GCA_947036575.1 uncultured Brevinema sp.
TTGGGTGTATTGTCTGTTTCAAATGTTTCTGCACCTGTGTGAGATAATAACTCCCATTCTTTACTTTTTGATTTTCTTTGTTTAATGATATTCTTAAAATAATCATTATAGAGATGTATTTCTTCCATGATTCTTTTATTGTTATGACTGTAAATAGCATAACAAATCCATATTTCATCTTGAAATACATAAGTAAACTGTACCTCATAACAACCATAACCACTTAATATCTCTGATAAGTCCCTGGTATCAATTTGTGGATAGAGACATATTCCTAATCTACTATCTATTATTTCTTGTGTAGTCATGGGGATGATTTTCTTGTTTTCTATATGGTGTATTCTTTGAAGTGTTCTCCCAAAAAGAGGCTTACACTTTTCTGTGGTATTAAAGAATTTCATTAATAATGATCCTAGTTCTTCAGGAGTAAAATTTTTGTGTATGTATGCTTTCAAACAATTTTCCTCTGTAGGTAATAATAAATATGCTGACATAATATGCTCCTAAGCTGAAAAAAGTGTTTTAGCATTTTTGAATACAGTAATAAGAGATTCTGAATGAAAGTCACTCATGAATATCTTGAATATTGATTGCATTGCTAATGCTTCTATATAGCTTAATTTGGTAGCGGCAGCTTTGTTTTCTGTGGTAATTAGTTTTGTCTTTAGGTGTTGAGAAGAAGGGTTGCCCTGAAAATCAATAAAATAATTTTCATATTTGTTTTTGAATAGATAGACTTTGTCTTTTTTATTACTGATGTTTTGTATAAAGTCCCATTCTATTTTTACGACTTCTAAGGGTAAGACTAATTGATTATCAACAACATATTTTTCATACTCTTTTTTGTGAGCGATAAAATCTAAAACAAAGGTTAAATTGTCTTTTGTTTTGGGAGAATAAAATCCCTCTATAGTTTTGTTGTAGATTTCTTTTATAAGCTGTTGTAATGCTGTATAAAAGTCTATATCTTTATTTTTTTTCTTTAGCTCCTTTGTAAAATTGTATGCTTTTTCATCTATGATATTTCTACTAGGGAATAAGATCAAATTTTTTTCTTTGTCTATTGTTATTTTTTTACATTGTAAAGTCATAATATACTCCTGAATATTAAGTTTTATGGTATATAAGTTTTATTTGTATATTAATTTATGGTGTGTTAATTTATAGTATATTAATTTATAGTATATTAATTTATGGTGTGTTAATTTATAGTATATTAATTTATGGTGTGTTAAGAGGTTCTTTGCCTCCTTTAGTTATTTTTTTAACAATAAATCTTGTGCTTTTTCAAGGGCTTCATCCATAGAAGAGATGAGCTTTTCATCCCTTGTCCTAGCGAAGCAGGATGTGCCTAAAAAGGTTTTAATATGCTTGTCTTGTTTGTTTATTTCATTAATAAAAATATCTCTATCAAGACAAGATACAAAGTTATAGGTATAAACTTCTCCATTCAATAATACTATCGTACTATAGATTGTTTGTACTTCAATCTCATCTTCGTACCAAATATCACAATCTACATCTTCGCCCCTGTAATGCTCTTCTACTGATTTTTTAATATCATCGTAGCTATTTCTTTTACAAGCTTGTATATCAATACCATGTGTTTCTTGTAAGTCCTTAATAATATCATTGATACTATTGTTAGGCAGTTCATATTCGAGGACTTCTCCTATGGTGGGTAAATCCAAAACCATTTTTACAGGATTTTCACACTCAAAATAATTCAGTTGTTTTTGTGTATTCATTTTATTGCTCCTTATATTGCTTTATCAAATAATGTTCCACAGTCTGCAAATATTTTTACAAGTGGAGCTTGTTTGACTTCTACGGATCTTGTTCTTTGTGTTACGTTTTCACAATAGAGAATCATAGTATTGACTTTTGTTTCAAACCATGAAAAGACATCATTGTCTAAATGTTTACAACCTAAAACATTAAAATGTTCTTCAAAGTAAGCATAGGCTTTTTTATATGTTCTATTCGTACGACTAAAACTAGTGGGGATGATTAGCGTTAATTTATTAGCTTTATTGCTGGCAAGTTCTAAGAAGTGTAAAACCCCATCTTTTTCTTTGCCTTGATCGTCTATGATCTTTGTATTGAAGGGAGGATTTAAAAGCATAAGATCAACAATAGAATCATCATAAGGCGTAAATGTTTCGCCGTGATATAAAGCATTGAGATCATACCAATATTGTACCCATGGGAGATCATCAGCATATCGCACTCCTGTATCTGATAATAAACTATCTCCGAGTAATAATGCACCGACTCCTGCACATGGATCGTAAATACTATCGTATTTTGCACCAAAACGATCTAACTCGTCTGCTATTTGTTGAGGTGTGAAAAATTGCCCTGCGTCTTGTCTCCATCCTTTATGATTGTATTCAGCAAAGATTTCTCCTATTAGATTAGGATATCTTTTTGAAACCTTATCGCAAGATTTTAAGGCTTTATAAAAGGCTTTTCCTTTGATATGATTCATAAAGCTTTTTAGTTCCTCATCTTCTATGATGTGATTAAAAAGTTTGTCCTTATCTGTTACTAGTGCTTGTATAAAGCTTTTTAATATTCTTTCTTGTTTGTCTCTTGAAAAGTTAGACAGTGCGTTTGTTACACTTCCAAGGCTTTTAGTTCCCATAAGAGAATATGTTAAGTCGTGTTTTGCCATTTTATAGCTCCTTATATTTTTATTGAAAAGTACATCCCCAATATTCTAATATTGCATATTTTGAATATGAGCTTTCTTGATTCAATTCAAACAAATATTCCTCAGCAAGTTCTTTAGTCTCAAATATAGTTCTAATATGTATACAGTCAAAAAAATGTTTTTTAACTTCAGCACCAGTTTTACCCAATTCAATATCGTTACCAACATAACCTAAAGCGTGATCTATGCGTGCAGATACAATTATATATTTAGTAGTGTTATCAACTACTTTCCATTCTCTCTTTTCTGTTAGAAGTATTATTTTATCTTTCATGGTGTAGCTCCTTAGAATGATTTACTAAAGCGTTTATTATATAATTAAAACCTATATTAGAATTATATATTTTGTTTTCTATTGAGTAAGTAAATAGGGTTTGCTTATTTAATAATATCTTAAAGCCCTTATCTGTAGGTATTGCAAATTTAATACAATAGATATATTTATCAGTCCTTTCTACTCTAAAATAGAAATCATGATCTTTTAAATCAGTATTGTCATGTTTTAGTATAAATACACAAGGGTCTTTTATATCCTTTTCTAATGGTGTGATAGTGCAAGCATTCATTTTACTAGCCCCTTTGGTGTAGGTTTTTTAATATAAAGGACATAGTCAGAGGTTATTTGTCATAACATAACTATCCCCAGTGTTTTTACTTAATTTTGCTAATAAATTGATCGGATAGGTCTTTTAATTCGTTCATGGTGGGCTTGTGATCTAGTGTTAAATTGATAGAAGCAGAACCCTTGCCTTTTTTACTGAATTTAATTTTCCCTATATTGTGAACACTATATTTATAACCGTTAGAGATAATGAAATCGCCTTCTATAGTGTCAATTTTGAATACTTCAGGACTTAGCACTTTGCTTTTTTGTCTATCTGTAAACAATTTGATTATAAATCTAGAGTCATTCTGTGTATTGTTGTCAATAAGATTCACTAACTCATCAGGCATACGCTCTACAATCTCTATAGGATCGCATGGATTAACAAGCTCTACTACTTCGGCTTGTGTGGTAGGCTCTTGGCTAGTGACGATTTCTACTAACTCATCAGGCATACTATCGGCAAGCTCTATAGGTGTTTTATCTGTGTAAAGCTTTAATACAAGCTCTTTAATATTTTCACAAGGTAATAAAGCTTGTAAGGTCTCAAGAGATAAGCCCTTAAATTCTGTTTTTTCAAGATCTTGAGGGAGAGTGTCAAGCCTTCCTTCATACTCATATTGAAGTATGGTATTAACAAGCTCTTTCATTCTTAATAGAGTAGGCTTGCAAGTGTCCTTGATATCCTTTAACACTTCGTAGGTGTTTATATCCTCTTTTATAGGTGGGGTTGTACCTGTATTATTTTTTTCCATAACTATCTCCTTTGGTGTAGGTTTTGTTTTTTGTTCT
>CAMQSH010000195.1 GCA_947036575.1 uncultured Brevinema sp.
CAGCTCTAGAAATCACATCTGTATTGGGCTCAAGATCTTCTATATTTGGAAAAATTGCCTTTTTAGGTGATTCTTGGGTAAGGATAGGATAATCCACTGTTTTAATTAAATGAGAATCTGTTGTTACTGAAGGCATTAGCAGAGACTCAGGAGTATCCAAATCTACAATGTCTTGATCTATAGTATTTTGTTCTATTTCATAAATTTCATTATCATCTGTAGATAAAATCTCTTCTGCATGATTGAGGATTATCTCTTTATGATCTTGATCTATATTCCACATTTCTTCATTTATCGTTTCAGAGAGAATAGCTTCTTCTTCTATGAGGACATCATCAATAATAGATTCCTCAACAAACATAGGTTCTTCTAAAGCTATATCATTATTCATAAGCTCTATACTTGTTGATTCTAGTGAATCTTGTGCGAATATCTCTTCTGGAACTACTTCTTTTGGAGTTGATTCAGGAGTAACATTATTATTTGAAACTTTGTCTTCGCTAATGTTGCGGATTGTAAATTCAGGTTCTCTTTCTGAATCTTCTGAAGAAAAACTAAATGCTATTTCTTCCAAAGGTTTAGGCATATATGCAGAATATTCTTCCATAGGATTTAATTTTAAGAGATTGTTTACGGGATCACTGTCATCCTCATTCATACTAATAACAAACTCTGGATCTTTTTCTAATTCTGAAGTAAAACTATAGGCAGTCTCTTCCAAAGGTACTGAAATATCTTCCCAAGGCTCCTCTGTTAATAAAGTCAACTCTTCTACTTCTGTTAAGTCTGCAAAGTCCTCAACTTCTGCAGGCTCTGTCAATTTTTCAATATTATTGATATCATTTTTTGGTTCACTTTTATGAGTAATAATATCTTTAAATTGTAAAACAGTACCGTCTTTATCAAAGTCGCTGGATTCAATATCACTAATATCATTAATATCATTACTTAGTTCGTCTTTTTGTTCGGTAACATCTTGATATTGTAAGATACTCTCTTCTTTATCGAAGTCTTTAAAATAAATATTATTAATATCATCAATATTGTTAATATCATTACCTGGTTGATTTCTTTGTTCTTCCAAGTTTCTAAAATGTAGAATGGTTTCTTCTTTGTCGAAGTCTTTAAAATCAACATTCCATTTACTATTAACACCAGGTACAAAATCTTTTTTAGCCCATTCTTTAATATCTGGGAATTCAATTTCCCCCAAATTTAATTGCATAAGAGAGACTAAATTTGGAATATCAAACCCTTCTCTTATTTTGCTAAAATCTATAGAGTCCATAGAATTTATTTCTTCCATAGAATCCTCTTCTATAGGGGACACAGCCATAGAGCTTGTCGTTAATAAAGATTCTATATTCTCAGCACGAGGAATCATAAACTCTCGTATAAGTTGTTCTGAATCTATATCATTTTTTGATGTGAAAGAAGTCTCTTTTATAGGCTCTCCCAAAGGATCAAATATTGGCTCCGAATCAGAAGAATCATGAGCCATTAAAAAGTTATTATCAGATATATTTTGAGATACGGTATCAAGAACATTAGATTCTTTTTTTAATGCCAAAATTTCCTTTTCAACATCTTGAAGAACAAAATTAGATATTGCTGGTGTTGGTTCTTCATTTGAAAATGCTGTAGGTTTTTCTTGATCTTGCGTTTTATAAAATGCATCTGCTAATTGTTGTTGCTTTTTTTGTAGTCTTTCTTTCAAGGAATCGCTAGACTCTTGTTGTTTTTTCATGGTTCTTTCGATTCCACTCAATAACATTTTTTCAGAGTCTGATATTTCTATAATACCATTATCTATCGTATTAGTAGGTGAAATATCAAAATGATCCAGAGAAAAATTTAATACTTCTTCTCCATCATCATCCAATTCATTCAAGATAATAGGAGTGTCCGTTAAGAAGCTACTTACAGGAGGGAAGTTGGAAGTATGTTGAGGGATTACGGGAGGCTCTGCATTAAACACAATTTCAGCGGATTCATTTATAAGATCATGGACTGATATCTCATCATCTGTATCTGTATTCTCATTTGAAGTATTAGCAGTAGTTTTTGTCATAAAATCGGTATTAAAACCGTCTTCACCTTCATCAGATGGCATTTGAGTTGCTGAAACTTCATTCACTTCGCCTACGATTCCATCAGAAAAGGATAATCTCTTGACACTTGGTTGATTACGGATAAAGCTTGATAAAGGCGTTCCTGATTCTTTCACCCATTCACTTGTAGGCAACATAGATTCAAAAGATTGATCTAATTCATCAAGACCCTCGGTGATATTTTGAACATCTTCTGCTAAAGTCGTAGGCTCTAAAGCTTCTAATGATCTTGATTTCAGAAAATTATTTTCTTCTATTCTATCATAAAAAGAGCTGTTTCCTCTTAAATAAGGAGAAAGAAGGTCGACTTCTACTTCTCTGAGTACTATTTCTTTTTCTGTTCCTAGAGATTTTTTACAAATAAACACGGGGGGGGTAAGCTCTGAAGATTCTCCCTCATCAATTTCTTGTAAAAAGCTTGGTAATTGAGATTGGTATCTAAAGTTACTCGGTTCTAATTCTTCTGTTAAGGTGTCCACTGCTCCATAATGCATATCTTCATTTTGAGTAGCATAGTATTGTTGAGGCATTTCTTCTACACTCTCATTAATAGGAATGCGTAATTCTGAATTATCAAGATCTTCTTGAGGAAATTCATCTCTATATTCACCATATTGCTCTGTTACTAATACAGGTTGGGAAGCTTTTTCTAAAGAATTTATTATTCTTGCTAATTGTTCAAAAGGATAAGGCCACATTTTTGCTAGTAATGCTATTAATAAAGTTAAAACGATAGGAATCATTATAACGCTAGGAATAACACTAGTTATCATATATCCTATTAAAGATCCAAAAATCCCTCCTGTAAGAAAAGAAAAATTAGAAGTAAATAAAGAAAAAAGTGTGGAACATAAAAGAGCTATACCATGAGCAAGAGCAAAACGAATTAATAAATCTTGAGGAGTAATTCCCACTAAAATATGCATCCCTATCAATAAAGAAAATAAGACCCATATCCAAGAAGAATAGCCATAAAAAAATACAAAAGGAGAGGCTATTTGCACTCCTAAAGCACCTAATACATTCGTGTATGATGAGTTTAGAGCTGTCGTATAAAACGCTAGATCATTGGGAGAAAACTTCACTAAAGAGATCATTAATAAGAGAGAAAACAACATTAAAGCGTAAGAGATTACAACTTTTAAAATACCTTTGAACATGTATACACCTACAACTTTATAAAATAACAAATAGAAGCACTGCCCCTATTATAAAACAATACACAGAAAATAAAAACAATTTGCCATGTTTTAATATACTAATTAAAAATTTGAGTGAAAGTAATCCCACTATAAAAGATACAACAAATCCAATAAACAAATCGATAAAGGGTATTGTTGAATCACCAACTTTTATATAATCTAATATCTCTAAGAACAAAGCCCCAAAAATTGCCACAAAAGAAGCTAAAAAAGAAAGTTTCCCTGCAAAATTAGGTGTTGCTCCTAAGAATAATGCCATGGCAATGGTAGCCCCTGATCTTGAAATGCCGGGAAGTAAAGCAAAACTCTGGGCAAGTCCCACTAAAAAAGCATCTTTATAAGTAAATGTTGAAAGCTCTAATTTTTTTGAAACAAAAAATTTGGTAGCAAATAAAAAAATCGCCGTAACAATCCATGCAATACTAATCACTAATAAATTTGATCCCAAAGATTCCACGGGTGTTTTTAAAGTTATTCCTACAATTCCTGTTGGAATAGATACCACAATAATTAATTGTACCCACTTAATGGCGTTTTTTGCTTGATCTGTGTCTTTTTTTGTGACGAAATCCCACAATCCTAAAATAATATCATAAATATCTTGCCTAAAATAAAAAATAGCTGCACAAGCAGTACCCGCATGCAAGACTAAAAAATATAGTAATAAATGTTGTTGATCAAAAGAAACAATATAGGCTAAAACGTTAAGGTGACCGGAACTAGATACAGGTAAAAACTCTGTAATGCCTTGTATAATGGCTAAAAAAATTAACTCTAATAACATAAA
>CAMQSH010000196.1 GCA_947036575.1 uncultured Brevinema sp.
CTTATCAAGATTTTATTCTTGCTCTTACCGAAAATAGAGTACATACAAGAAAACCTAAAAACTAAATATTATATTAAAAAACCTACTATATATTATTATATAATAGGTTTTTTTTATATTTATTATTTTATAATAATATATAGTATATAATATTAAGAACGATTAGTGAGGATAGTTAAATATATTTAATAATTCTTTACAAAAAAAAATAATAATGTATAATATATACTACTAGTCTGATTGTAATAATTACGAAAAGTAAATTAACTTATTAAAGATTATTTAGAAAATAACTATAAACTGTTATAGGTAATTAAAAGTGAATAAATATAAGGATCTTGTACATATTTTTTGATACTGTAGTAAGAATACAAGATACAAGGAGAAGTAATGACGTTTTTAGAAAAAGTTAATCAACAATTTATGCCTTTACTAGCAAAATTTGCTAATTTTAAATATGTTATAGCTATTAGAGATGGGATGATCTCTACAATTCCACTTACCATTGTAGGATCTTTTTTTCTTATTTTGGCCTTTCCCCCAGTTCCAACCGAATGGTTTGAAACAATAGAGTTTTTTCAATGGATTGTAGAAAATCGTTTGAGTATTCTTATTCCATTTCGGGCAAGTATGGGATTAATAGCCGTATTTGTAGTCTATAATACTGCTTTTTCTTTAGCAGAAGCTTATCGTCTTAATGGTGTTAGTTCAGGAACTATGTCTTTAGTTGCATTTTTTATCACTCAAGAATATCCTGTAGCAACAGTAGGAGATAGAGCTTTGGGACTAGTAGTTCCTCTTATGAATCTTGGGTCAGCAGGAATTTTTGTAGGAATCCTAACTGCTTTTATTTGTACAGAAATTTATCGTTTTTTCAAAGAAAAAGATCTAATTATTAAAATGCCACCTGAAGTTCCTAGTGCTGTTTCTCGTTCTTTTGAAGCTTTAATCCCAATGATTTGTATCATGGTCTTATTTGGATTGTTACATTATGGACCAAAATTATTAAATCCAGATGCTTCTTATATAAATCTCCATACTATTATTGGTAAAGCATTCGTCTGGATTTCTAAAGGTGTTGATAGCTTAGGGGGGGCTTTATTACTTGTATTTTTCATCTGTCTTTTGTGGCTTGCTGGGATTCACGGAGTATCTATTATAGGTGCTGTTGCTCGACCTATATGGCTTCAGTTATTAGATAATAATTCTGCTGCATTTGCTGCAGGTGAAACACCTGTTCATATTTTTTCAGAACCGTTTTATCAATGGTATATCTGGATTGGGGGATCAGGGGCAACTATAGGTTTAGTTTTATCTGCCCTTATGTTTGCGAAATCTCCCTTTTTAAAATCTATGTCTAAAATGACTATTATTCCTTCTCTTTTTAATATTAATGAACCTGTTGTTTTTGGTTTACCTATTGTGATGAACCCAGTTTTAGGAATCCCATTTATTCTTGCTCCTATGGTTATGACCGTAGTAACATGGGTTGTTATTAGTACTGGTCTTGTCCCACCTAATGTGATTCTCGCTCCGTGGACTTTTCCAGCTCCTATAGGTGCCTATTTATCCTCTGGTGGGAATTGGTCAGCAGCTGTATTAAGTGTTGTTAATATTCTTATATCAATACTAATTTACACGCCTTTTATGTTAATTTATGATAAGCAAATGATGAAAGAACCTCCTGTTAAATAGTTTTTTGCTTATAGAAAATAAGGTAGATATGAAAAAATTTAAGAGCTAAATATTATATTAAAAACCTACTATATATTTTATATAATAGGTTTTTTTACTATTTATTATTTTATAATAATAAGATATTGTGTGATTAATAAGGATAGTTAAATATATTTAAAAACTCTTTACAAAAAAATAAAATAATGTATAATGTATACTGCTAGTTTGATTGCATAATTAAAAATAACATAATAAAATTTTGAGAGGTTAATATGTTTGAAAAATATATTAGTGTTCCTATTATACCTGTTGCTGTTGTAGAAACAGAAGAAGAAATCCGTAATATTGCGGAATGTGCCTTAGAGTTTTTACCAGCATTGGAATTAACAATGAGAACAGAGTATGCCTATAAAGCTCTGGAGATCTTAGCAAAAGATTATCCTCAATTACCAAGAGCGGCTGCAACTGTATTTAGTACAGAACAAGCAGACCGTATTGTGAATTTAGGGACTGATATTATTATTAGTCCGGGTTTTCAGCCTTGTTTATTAGAGCACGCAAAACAAAAAGGTTATCATTATATTCCTGGTGCAGTTAGTCCTGCAGAAATTGAACAATGCCTTGCTTTTGGACATAAATATATTAAGTTTTTCCCAGCATCTGTATTTGGTGGGACTAAATGGCTTCAGGCTGTAGCACCTGTTTATTCTCATATGGATGTTAAGTTTATGCCTTTAGGTGGAATAAAATTAGAAAATGTACAAGAATATCTAAACGAATCTAATGTGTTTGCTTGTGGTGGATCATGGCTTTGTCCTCGTAATGTTCTTGAACAAAAAGATTGGAAAGAATTACGTAGACGCTTTCAAGAAGCACATAATTTATTAAAGGAGATCAAATAATGTCATATATTGTTGGTTTTGGAGAAATAATGTTACGTCTCTCTTCCCCAGGGAATGAAAGACTATTACAAAGTCCAGTTTTAGAAACAGTAATCGGTGGGGGAGAAGCGAACGTTTGTGTGTCTTGTTCACGATTCGGTTTACCTTCTCGTTATTTAACAGCTTTACCAAAAAATGCTTTAGGTGAAAAGGCTGAAGAATTACTCAATGGTCAAAAAGTAGATACCTCTGCAATAGCTTGGAGTGGAGAACGTTTAGGAATTTATTTCATAGAGAAAGGTTCTAATCAAAGAGGATCTACGGTACTTTATGATAGAGCTAATTCCTCTATCTCAGAAGCTAAGCCTAGTGATTTTGACTGGGCTAAAGCATTTGCTGATGCTCATTGGCTACATATTTCTGGTATTACTCCAGCTTTAACACAAAGTGCAGCTGATCTTACTTTAGAAGTTGTAAAACAAGCTAAAAAACATGGTCTTAAAGTTTCTTGTGATCTTAATTTTCGTAAAAAACTTTGGAGCTATGGAAAAAAATCTTCAGAAATTATGCCTGAAATTGTAAAATATGTAGATGTTCTTATTGCAAACGAAGAAGATATTCAATTATCTTTAGGAATTCCTCTTAATACAGATGTTACAAAAGGACATTTAGAAGCAAAAGATTATATACCTTTGTTAAAAACAGTAATGGAAAAATATCCTCATTTAGAAGGGATTGCGACAACATTACGTGAAAGTATTAGTGCCGATCATAATAATTGGTCAGCTCTTTACTATGCTAAAGATACTCTATATGTTTCTAAAAAATATGAAATTACAGATATTGTAGATCGTGTTGGTGGTGGTGATTCTTTTGCTGCTGGATTAATCTCAGGATTGCATTTTTTCCCAGAATCTTTACAAAACAGTTTAGAATTTGCTGTTGCGGCATCTTGTCTCAAACATACTATTCCTGGAGATTGGAATCTTGTTTCTAAAAAAGAAGTTCTTGATCTTATGGGTGGCGACGGTTCAGGACGAGTACAACGTTAGTTCCCTTATTATAACATTAAAAAAAGCTCAGTATTATTATGTACTGAGCTTTTTTGTATAGTATTATCAATGGATATTGTCAAAAAATTTTAAACAAAAAAATGCCCAGCAAGGATACTGAGCTTTTGTTGAGTAGTTAATAACTAACTACATTTATATGTTAGCATAGTGTATAAAATTTGTCAAGCTTTTTTTTATTTATTTTGACAACATTCGTTGATTATATTTATCGAAAATTATCATTAACAACAACTATTATTTAATAGCGATTATTAACGACTGTTGGTCAATGACTATTATAAAATAGCTATTGATAATAGATATTGAATTTATAGCGAAATTTTGCTATACTAATAAACTAACAAAATCTTTGTTAAAGATCTTATTTGAGAGGAAGATATATAATGGGTATTCGTTACAGTCGATTGGCTAATAATTTTAATAATAGAGAG
>CAMQSH010000197.1 GCA_947036575.1 uncultured Brevinema sp.
AAAGAATTTGAATGTGCGAACCATCTACGTCAGCATCTGTCATAATAATAACTTTATGATAACGCAATTTGTCCAAGTAGTCATCATTTTGTCTTAAAACAGGATTTACTCCTAGGGCTGCAAAAATCATACGGATAATCTCATTTTTTAGAGCATCTTGTTTTTTTGCAACGTTAAGAATTTTACCACGTACTGGCAAAATAGCCTGAACTTCACGATTTCTACCTTGTTTAGCAGAACCACCAGCTGAGTCTCCCTCAACAATAAAAAGTTCTTTTTTTGCAGGATCTTTACTGGTACAATCAGCAAGTTTTCCAGCAAGCATTGTTAGGGCTTCTTTTCTTTTTAGTTTTCCAGATCTTGAATTTTCTAAAGTACGCTGAGCAGATTCAATAGCTTCCATTTCACGGACAGCTTTTTCTAAAATCAAAGTAGTAATATCTTTGTTTTTTTCAAAAAAATTTGCTAAAGCATTTTCTGTTAATGATCTGATGGTAGCATTAGTTTTTGTAGGCTCAGTGAGTTTGTCTTTGGTTTGACCTTTGAATTCAGCATTAGGAACACGGGTGTTAATAATACATGTTAATCCAATAGACAAACTTCTTTTAGTGATTAATGTTCCTTTTTTATCCAATTTAAGACGTTCTGCAAATGATTTCATTAGTTTTTCATAAGCTGCCCAAAACCCATCTACGTGAAGTCCATGGCTTTTTGTATGAATAGTATTTACATAACTTAATACTAAAGGTTCATCATTAGAAATCCTGTATTGAAAAACAATATCCATCGTAAGCCCTTGGTGTTCTCCAGTAATTCTAATAGGATCTTCAAATAACATAGGAATATCTTTGTTAATATCGTCTCTTAAAAATTCTAAAGCCCCTTGCTCATAAAAAAACTCATGTCTAGATGTTTCTTCAACAGCGTCTTCAGTTCTATGTAATTGATTTTCAAAAACAACTCTTAAGCCAGGATTTAAAAAAGCACTTTGTTTTAATCGAGCAATAAGAATATCAGGATTATAGTGGCTTACTTCATGAAAAATAGTAGGATCTAATTTGAATCGAACTGTAGTTCCTTTTTTAGTAGTTTTACCAATTTCATGAAGATCAACAGCTTTAATTCCTTTTTCATAACGAATTCTGTAGATTTTTTTATCTCTATGAACATCAACTTCCATAAATTCAGAAAGCGCATTAACAACAGAAAGTCCTACTCCATGAAGACCACCAGAAACTTGATAAGAATCATTATCAAATTTTCCTCCAGCATGTAATTTAGTCATTACAAGTTCAATAGCAGGAATTCCTTCACTAGCGTGTATATCAATAGGTATACCTCTACCATCATCGCTTACTTCTAAAATACTTCCAGGGTGTAGTGTTACAGTGATATTTTGAGCGTAATCGGCAAGATGTTCGTCAACAGAGTTGTCTATAATTTCATAGGCACAGTGGTGATACCCCTCAATACCTCGATCTCCAATATACATATCAGGACGCATTCTGACATTATCAGGAAAATCCAATGCAACAATCGAAGCCGCGGAGTATGTGTTTTTACTCATATTTTGTCCTCTTTATGTAATTTTTATAAATTATTATTAGCTTTTGGTAATCCTTCTCTTATGGTACCATTTTTTTCTACAGTATATTGTTGTTGCGCTATATTAAATAAAGGAAGATCATGTAAAGAATCTGAATACATTTTTTCTATGATATATTCTTGATTAGGATAAGCTGTTTCTAGGTATTTATATAAACGAGTTACCTTTTCTTCTTTTTTACAATTTGCACCAATAATATAGCTAGTAATATGTGTTTCTGTGGTACTAAAGACTGTCCCAATTAAGAAATCAGCAGGTAGGATATCCATAATAGGATATAACATAATCTCAGCTGATGCAGATAGAATACCAATAATATAGCCATCTTTTTTGTCTTGTTCTATTTGTTTAAGTGTAGTAGAAAATATTTTTTTTGATTCTATAGTCCAAAAATCAGTGATGAAAATTTCCCATTCTTCTTTAGTAAGAAGATTCATAGGAGAAAAGAAAATTTCTTTAAATCTTAGGGTAGGGATGATTTTCAAAAAATATAGAATAAAACATAGCAAAATTTTTGGTGCTTGTAAAAGAGTTTTAGGGTGTTTTTGGAATAAGTATTTTAATACAAGAGGCCCAGTATCTGTTTTGTAGATTGTTCTATCAAAATCATAAAGTGAAAGTCTTATCATATAAAATAACATCCTTGTGATTTTTTCTCATGGTATATTATATATTTTTTTTCATATTTTTGCAAATTTATACTGTAGTTACTCTTGTTGATGTAGAAGTATTTTACCATATATATTTAAAATTTGAATTTTATCTGTATATATGTTATTATATTTATAATAATATGTATATATTTATAATAGTATCTATATTATGGAGGATTTATGTTTAAACATTTTGGGATGGTGGCTTTATTATTAGTTACAGTTTCTTGTGGAAGTAATGGAGTTTTAGCAACTTATCAAGTTGATGGAAAAGTAGAGAAAACGACATCAGGTCAATTATTAAAAGATCTACGAAGTTTATATTCACAAGTATCTCAGCAAGATATGGAAAATTTTATAGGAAATCAAGAAACTTTAAAATTAGTTGCCTATGGTCGTTTAATAGAACCAGAGTTACTAACATTAGAAGCTATGAAAATTTTAGATTTTACCAATAATGAAGAATATCAAAAAGGTATGGAACAACAAAAACAATTACTTCCTTATCAATTGGCTTACCAAAAAGGACAAGAGCTGATCCAAAAAGAATTAACAAAACAAAGTGTTGAAATAGCTGAAGTTTCTCGTATTATGTTTACTAATGGAGATCCATTACAAATGGGTGAAGAAATCGACGGTGTATCAATGACTTCACTTTTAGAAGAGCTAAAAACAAGCGAAAATCTTCTAGAAGATTTTCCTATTATGGCTGAGAAATATTCTCAAGAACCTTTAGGAGCTCAGACAGGTGGCTATCTTGGTAATATCCAGAAAGGACAATTTGATTCTTTAGATGATATTATATTTATAAAAAAATCGAAGGATTTGTATCCAGAGATTATTATGGGAGTTGATGGTAGCTATATTGTTTTGATACATACATCTGCTAAAAAAATGAAAGTTTCTGATTTAGAAAAAACAGGTGGTTTAGCTTCTTTAGCTGGAATAGAAATGAACTATATTAAAGATAATTTTAAATATCTTTATACTGCTCACCCAGAAAAAGCAGATACTTATATATTCAATAAAAAAGAAATAGCAGCTATTGATATTAAAGAGAATCAAAAACTTCTTAAAATCTGGAACAAAAATTACACAGTAAAACAACTTATTCCTGTATTTGAAGTCTTAGTAGGGAAATCTGCTCAAGATTATACTGCAGATATAATGATAAGCGTTCTTGCTCAATATCAAATGCAACAACAACAAGTCTCTTCACTAGAACAGCAACTTGCTATTGTGTTTAAAGGGTATAATAATAGTATTAAAAATTCTAAAGAATATAAGGATTTATTAAAAGAAAATCTTAATTCTATGGAATTAGAAATGGTTTATCAAATTATGTCAGAAGATGTTTTCAAAGGTATTTCTACAAATGTTACTGATACAGAATTAAGAGATTTTTATAATGTTCCTGGAAACAGACAAGTTAAATCTTATTCAGAAAACGGCGATCCTATTTATGCAACATTTAATGAGTCTAAAGAGGGCATGACACAAGCAATATTAACAAGTAGATTTACTTTAGTGCAGAATCAATTTAGAGATGATATAGAGAAAAAATATAATATTACGTGGAATGATTTACAAGTTGTTAAATTTATGGAAACGCTTAAAAAAGATTATGCTAATTATATCAAAAAAAATCCTATAGAAGAAAATAATATAAATTTTCAATAAATAATACAAAATAAAGGGGAAATTTTGAGAGATCGAGATATACTAGAATACATTAATAAAAAAAGAAATGTAAGTTTTGCAATCATTTATAAAAAATTTGATATTGAAACA
>CAMQSH010000198.1 GCA_947036575.1 uncultured Brevinema sp.
ATACAAGGTATAGATCATCAACATTTAGTATTAGGGCAGGAAGTCTTTGCCAAATTCAAGGATTATATCAAAGTTTTTGGGACTAGTATTCTCAGAGCACCTATATTTTCCTTTCAAGTAAATGAAATTCACCCCCATGATATAGGCTCTTTTTATAATGAATTTCATATTGCTTTGAGAACGGGGCATCAGTGTACTCAACCTACTTGGAAAAGAATGGGCGTATCTTCTGTAACCAGAGTATCTACTAGTATTTATAATAGCCCTGAAGAATGGGAACGTTTTGAAAAAACGACTAAATCTCTATTGGAGTTTTTTAATGTTAGAAAATTTAGCTAATTTATATCAAGAACTTATTCTTGAACACAGTAAGAGCCCTAGAAATACAGGTGTATTGGATACCCCTACTTCTAAAAAAGGACTTGGAATCAACCCTTCTTGTGGGGACAAACTTTTATTATCCTTAGATATTCAAGACAATATCATTGTCGGAATCAAACACGATAGTGATGGTTGTTCGATTTTTAGAGCATCTTGTTCTCTCATAAGTCAATTACTCATTGGAAAAACCACTGAAGAAGCTGAAGAAATACTAAGCTTATTCATCAGATTGATTACTTTTGATGAAAATAATACTTTCACTGCAGAAGAAAATAAAAAACTAGGAAAACTTCAAGTATTCCAAAATATTGCAAATTACCCAGCACGAGTCAAATGTGCAGCCCTTTTCACTAGAACATTACAAGATCTTATTACCAACTACGATTCTATTGAAGAGGATCATTTAGTCTCTACAGAAAATGATTTTTAAAATCATATCAAATTCTGTTATTAACAATCTAAAAAAGCCCCTTAATATAAGGGGCTTTTTATTTATTATTTAATTTAATGATAGGACAGTATAACTAGAAATAAGCCAAGCACCAGCTGTATTCCTATAGAGAGTAAAAACGTATCTAATTTTTCTATTAGTAAAACGAATACTTTCCATTGCATCTACTGTAACTGTTGCTTCTTGTCCTTTAATGATAGTTTCTTTGATATCATAACTAATAAGAGGGATATCCCAATGTGTAGTAAAAAAAACCTTAAACTTTTCGATTAATTCTAATCTAAAAGTACCATCTGTAGAATTATTATACTGAATTGCATAATTATAAAAAATAGAAATCAAACGTTCTGTATCAATATGTAATAAAAATTTACCCCAATCTTTCACAAATTGTGCATCAAAAAAACTTTGAACTATTTCATTGGGTAACAATGTTGCTAAATTATTTATTTCTTGAGTTCTTTTTATTAAATCATCTGATATTTTTTGTTGAACCAAAGGCGGTGGGGTATGTGTAAAAGAGGTGTTATCAGAATTTATAAAAATAGATCTGTTATCAGGATCTGGAAAAAAAACGCCTTTAACATAAAATGTTTCATAAGTATTAATATTATATAAATCTCTGAGATTAAAAATTCTAGAAAAAGATTCCCCAGGCATAAGATTAATATATCTGTATAATGCTGGATTTGAAAAAGTGCCTGTTAATCGAACATCTGTATTATGATTGATATCTATAACTTCATTTCTTGAAGTTTTTAGTTCAAAATTAATAGATTGGTCTAAAATATCAGAAAGTACAAAAAAACTTTCTTGAGTTCCTTTATTTTCAATAGAAAATTCTATGTCAATAGATTCATCACCTTGATAATTTTGTTTAATAAAGGATATTTCAATACTATTATCATTTGTATCAAAAGCAGATTGTGTATATACCGAAGTGGTCATCATCAATGTTAAAAAAAGTAATAGTACCATATATCATATCTCCTTTAACAAAATAATACTATTTTAAATATCGGAATTTTAAAAAAAAAAATTAGACTTTGTTTTATTAATAGATATCATTTTTAAATATTAATTTGGCATATACGATTTATTATGTTATAATTAAATGTGGATTTTCGTCTATAATAAATTTTAAAGAGGTTACTATGAATAAAATTTCTAGAAGAGTTGCCATTATTGGGTTAGGTAATGTTGGTTTAGGTACCGCTGTAACGATCCTTAATCAAGGTATTACAGATGAATTGTTATTAATAGATCGTAATATGAATAAAGCAGAGGGCGAAGCTTGGGATATGGCTAATGCTATCGCTTTTTTCACTTCTCAGTCAAAAGTTCGTGTAGGGACTTATGCAGACCTCAAAGATGTTGACATTATTTGTATTGGGGCAAGTGCTGCCCCTCCAGAAGGTGGAGATCGTATTGCAGAGCTCAAACAAAATGCAAACATTGTCCGCTCTATTGTTAGAGAATCCGTAGATAATGGATTTAATGGTATTTTCATTATTCAATCAAATCCTGTAGATATTATTACTTACGAAGCATTAAAAGAAAGTGGATTTCCTACTCATAGAGTTATTGGTACAGGAACACTTCTTGATACAGGTCGTTTAAGACAAGTAATTGCTGAGATTTGTGGAAATCTTG
This sequence comes from uncultured Brevinema sp., assembly GCA_947036575.1. Lineage (GTDB taxonomy): Bacteria > Spirochaetota > Brevinematia > Brevinematales > Brevinemataceae > Brevinema_A. The sequence goes on from CAMQSH010000198.1 coordinate 2,486, forward strand.
ATATTCGTTCAGTCTATGGTTTTACAATGGGTGAACATGGGAATTCTCAAGCATTGATTTGGAGTAGTGTTCGTGCTGGTGGTAAATCATTTTTAAAAATGAGAGAACAAAATCCTGAAAAATATGCACAATTATCTCTTGATCAAATCAAAGCAAAAGTCGTTGATATGGCTTGGGAAATCATTGAAAGAAAAGGAAATACAGCTTTTGGTATTGGTGCTGCAGCTGCTCGTATTATTAGATGTATTTTTCGTGATGAAAAATCTGTAATTCCTATTTCTACCTACTTAGATGGTGAATATGGTCAAAAAGGATTTGTAGCAAGTGTCCCTGCTGTTATCGGTCAAAATGGTATGGAAGGAATCATTGAAATTGATATGACAGAGGAAGAAAAAATAGATCTTCAACGTTCTTTTGATTTAATCAAAAAACATTCCCTATAAATAAATTTATAATAAAAAAAGATTCCTAATTAATATTAGGAATCTTTTTTTGATTAACAATTTTATAAACTATTGTTGTTCTTGTTGTTGCTGCATTTGTTGCTGCTGCTGTTCTTGTTGTTGTTGCTGCATTTGTTGCTGCTGCTGTTGTTCTTGTTGTTGTTGTTGTTGAACTTTTTCTTGTTGTTGTTTTTGTTGCTCTTGCATTCCCTCCATATTATTTCGTGCTTGTGCACCTTGAGGAGCTAATTGTAGTTCTTCTTGTTGAACTTTTTCTACAATTGTTTCAATTACAGAATTTAATTGTTCTACTCCCTGTTCTAATAACTCAGCACCTTGTTCTAATATTTCAGAACCTTGCTCTACTTCTTGGTTAAGAAGTTGTGCTTCTTGTTTTTTTTCTTGTGGCATATAATGCTCCTTTTTCTAATATATTTATAAACTAATAACAAAATATTAAATAGACAAATAAATTTTATTTTTTTATTATTATATAAAATATAATTAAAAAAAATTTCTATCTATTTGACTTCTAAAATCACAATATTTATATTTCAGATAGTAATGAAGTACAAAAGTACTAAATTAATATTTAGGAGGAAGTTATGGACTTTCAAAAAAAAATAGAAACTCATATTTCAGATATGAAAGATTGGATGCACAATCATTTACATTTCACTCATAAACAGCATCATTGTGATATGTTTATGAATCTTGAAAATTTTTCACCTCGTATGGAATGGTTACGAATAACAAAAATTCTACCAGGTGAATTACAAGCGGATATTCACAAATTAACTTTAGTAGAACATGAGAAATTTTTAAGTGCTCACTTTAAAGTAGCTAAAAAAATGAAAGAATTAGAGCATAAAAAAAATGTTCTAAAATTAGATATTGCAGAACATTGTCATCTTAAAGAAAGTGATTTTGATAAAAAAATTATTTCCGAAAGCTTAGAAGCATTAAAAAAAATAAATAAAGAATCCAGAGAGCTATTTTTAAAAGAAAGCGAACGCTTTGTTGATGCTAAACAAAAAACAGAAGATGCTGTCCATGATAAAATTCAAGAGTTTCTAAAAAAATAATCATTGATTAATGAATCACTAGTCAATAAATA
>CAMQSH010000199.1 GCA_947036575.1 uncultured Brevinema sp.
TGAATCATAGCTTTAATATAGAATTGGCTAGTGCAGTAGGGATAGAAGGGGCAATATTAATAGAGACTCTTCACTCTTTGATTAAAAAGAACATAGCAAATAATACCCATTCTTATGAAGGTAAATATTGGACAAACAATTCTGCAAGATCCTTTCAAGATCTATTGCCTTATATGAATAAAAGCAAAATATCAAGGGAATTACATCTATTAAAAAGTATGGGTTTTATTGAGATAGATAATTTTAACAAGAATGCCCATGATAGAACCCTTTGGTATTCACTTACAGAAAACTCATTGTTCTATTATAAATAAAATATAAAAAACCATTACCATTAAAAGGAAAATCCCATATCGTCCTCTCCCTCTTTACCGAGGGAGTTTTTTTAGTAGTCAAGGATTACTTGATAACTGATATTGACAAATATACTACTACATCGTATAATAGAGATGAATTCTTGTAGGAGATATTTATGAAATTAAAATTACTAATTATTTTGAGTTTATTTTCTTTGCCTGTCTTTGGGCAATTCACTTTTTCTAATATCAGAAAAGCTGGTTATCAAGCTGGACTCAATGTCGAAACAATTAACGGAAGTCAAGTATTAACTCATGTCAAAAATGATTCTATGGTTATGTTGAGAGGAGAATTGGCAACTGGCACAGGTAAAGATAGAAATGCAAATTTTAGATCATGGATTGCTAACAGATTGGGAGATATTTACGATCCTGATGTTTTTAATCTTATTTATGAGCCTGAGCTTGATGTTCACATAAATGGATCTAACTATTGGATAGAGATAGAAGAAAAAAATAGTAGTGGTCAAATAGTTTCTAAGATCTTATTAATCAATGAGAACAAAGAAAACATGACATTAGTTAATACCATGGTAGACGGATCAAAATTAGTTCCCAATCCTGTTTATGAAAAAGCCAAACAAAATATAAAAGCACTTAAATAAATTATAATCTATAATAAAAAAGCTACCTTAATTGGTGGCTTTTTTTTGGGTAATATGTTATAATTCTGATGGTAATGGAAAGGAATGTTTTGTGCTTGACATAAACAACTCTCTTTCTAAAGATATTGATAAAAGTGAATTTGACAAAGATATTGCTCATTGGATTATAAATAATAAAGGCTTGTTTTATTTCTGGTCAAAAAGATACTCTTTTAGATTAACAGATGATTATTGGAGCGACTTTTTGTTGCAAGTTTGTACGAACTTATACAAGTTATGTCTCAAAAAAAATGAATATCCTATTTTGGTTTTGATCTTTAATCTATTTGTTTATTTTATTAAAGAGTCCAAAAAAAAATATTGTACGACAAAGCAAGATATATGTATAGATCATATTTATGGCTTAGAGATGAAAGTCAGTTTACCTTCATCTAAAAAAAGAAAAAAGCTTTATGTTAATGTTATTGATAGAGAACATGTCAAGGCAGTAATAGGCAAACGATGTGTACTAACAGAAGAATTATACGAATCTCTTGTTCCTGAATTAGTAATTCTAAATAAGTGTACTTGCAGAAGTGTAGAATTTCAAAATTGTACAAACTTAAAAAAGATATTTAAAAGCTATGGCTCTTATTCTATGAGTTTGAGTCGTAGTTTTTCTCCTATTGGTGTAGGGAAAAGAATAAAGCAGCTGTAAAGCTGCTTTATTTGTATATATTACTTAATTCTGTATAAAGCTTAGGCTCTGTAAAGAATTATCTTCTCCATAAATAGGATTCTGACTTAGGATGAGCTTGTTATTTTGATAGAATACAAATAGGTTTAGGTTTTCGTTGTGAGCTTCTATTTGTATTTTCATATCTTTTGGCGAAATTCTAAAATGGTTTTTGTAGTTCTTTTTATCAAGATAAATAGTCTCTACTACCTGTTTTTTTCTAAGAATTATCGTTTTGATAGGACCAAATTGATTTTGTTGAGCAAAACGAATATTTTTTTTAATAGTTAGTATATATCGAGCATAGACAAATTCCTCCTCTCTGAGCGTTAGAGAAGAGGCGTTGATTTCTTTTTTGTATATATTCTCGAGATCATTCTTAACAAGTCTATACCCCCATGAAATAGGCAGAATAGCAAATATAAAGCTAGGTAAATTTATCATACTCAATCCTTAATCTTTAATCTTTAATCTTTAATCTTTAATTTATGCTTAACGTACTCCATTCCTATAGTGATGAGCATTCTTGCAATTTTGGAATCATCTAAATCCTCAAACTCTTCAATGGACTTTCTAAGAGTTTTACAAAATTTAGGAAGGTCCTCTGATAATTTACTATTGTATTCCTTATCTCCTAAAGTAAAACTACTAATAGGGCGTAAATCAAGATTCATTGTTGCCTTTATTTTTTCAGCCTTTTTACCCCCTATGATTATTATAGGGGGTTTTGTCTTAGATGAAGGGGTTACAGGCTTTTCTTCAGGTGGGGTTATAGGTTTTTCTTTTACTGGAGTTACAGGCTTTTCTGTAGGTGGTACTAGTGGTTTTCCTGGAGCAGGTGTAAAAAACTTTGATTTTTTTGCATCTTCAGATAGATTTTCTGTATTCTTTGAATTATCGTCTTTATCCGACATAACTTGTCTCCTGTGATTTGATTAGATGGTTTGCCATTGCTTGAAATTCGTGGGATATAGGAGTATTTGTATCAAAGAGATTAGAATTACTTGTAGCAATATTGTTGACGTTTTGATTTTGAGGTAAAACAAACAATTTGAAAGCGTGCATTTTTTCTTCTAATTCTTTTAATATTTTGTAAGTGTTTTGATCCAATGTTAGATTTTTAGTATAATGATTTAAGACAACACAATCTATTTTTGCAGTGATACGCTCTCTTTGTTGAAGTTCAACAATACTTTCTTGTAATAATTGAAATCCTGTATCAGCATAACGCTTACCATTAACAACGCCCATGATAGAAGTAGCAACCTTAAAGAATGCTTTTTCAAATATTCCATTAGAAGGTGCTGTATCTACAATAATAAAATCATAATCATCACGAACGCTATCTATAATGTCTTGTATGATATAAGGATTGCTTGTAAGAACTGCTGTAGCTCCTTGTAAACGCTTACGATTAGACCATGTTGGTAAGATGTGAAGGTTAGGGTAGTTAGTACCTAAGATCACATTTTGAGGTTGAAGAGATGAAGGATTTTTAGGATCGTATTCATTCATCACATCAAAGAGTTCCTTTGATAAGATTTTTTTGTCTCCTTCCATATAGAAATCGTTGGGACAAATACCACTAGTACCATTGCCTTGAGGATCGGCATCTATAAATAAGACTCGTTTGTCCGAGAATTTCCAATTTGCTAAAAAGATAGCAAGATTTGTTGCGACGGTGGTTTTTCCTACGCCACCTTTTTGTAGAGCCACAACAATTATCTGAGTAGGGTTCTTTGTATTTTCCATAATTTTCTCCTTTGGTGTATGGTGTATTATACATTCAATATAAATAAATGTCAATATATATTCTATTTATACATTCAATATAAATAAATGTATGAAATTATAAAGTAAAGTTATAACGTTATAATGTTATTGCTTTATATCTTTATTTTATTTTGGGTATCCTTCTATGATTAGATTTTCTATATCTGTAATAAACAAGCTGTAAAAAGCTGGTATTTGTGAAAATATCTGTAGATTTTTAATCTCTAAAACTGTTTCAAGATTACCATGAGTAGGATCTTGAAATATTTGAGTTCTAGGAATAGAGTAGGCTTGGTTCTCACTTTGTGAAAGTCCTATCTCTGAATTAATTATTCCAATAGGGGACGGAATATCTGATATTGTTGGATCTGTATTTAATAGAACACTTTGAAATAATGTGCCATTAAGATCAGGGTAAAACTTTTTGATAATAATTCCCCCTGGATACTTATAAATTTTTATATTTGTATCAAGATGATCTTTGCCCATTACAGAAATATAATCTTCTGTGTAAGAAGTGGGATTTCTAAATTCCTCTAAAACTTTCAAAAACATATTTTCCTCCTAACGATTTTTTTTAGGGACACGAT
>CAMQSH010000200.1 GCA_947036575.1 uncultured Brevinema sp.
TCATCTCTTTTTAAGACTTCAATGAAAGCTTCTTGAGGTATATTGATACTACCTATACTTTTCATTTTTTTCTTACCTTCTTTTTGTTTATCTAACAATTTTCGTTTACGGGAAATATCTCCCCCATAACATTTTGCCGTAACATCTTTACGATTGGCAGATATTGTTTCACGTGCAACGATATTTGCACCGACAGCTGCTTGTAAAGCTATTTGGAACATATGGCGAGGAATTAACTCTCTCAGTTTTTTAACAATACCCATTCCTCTGGAACGAACATCATCGGCATAAACCATTTGAGCAAGTGCATCAACAGGTTGTCCACCAACAAGAATATCCATTTTTACCACTTTACTTTGACGGAACTCTAAAAATTCATAATCAAAGGAAGCATAACCACGAGAATAACTTTTTAGTTTGTCGAAGAAATCATAAATAATCTCTGCTAAAGGTAATTCACAATCAATTTGTACTCTTTTGGTATCTATATAAATAAGATTTTTTTGAATACCTCTTCTACTTTGTATCAAACTAAGAATTGTTCCCATATATTCATTGGGAGTGATGACAGAAGCTTTAACAAAGGGTTCTTCAACTATTTTAATTTGTGAAGGATCGGGAAATTCTGTAGCATTTTCTATTAAGAAAGACTCGCCTTTATTAAGAGTAATCTGATATTCAACAGAAGGAACAGTAGAAATGATGTATAAACCATGCTCTTTTTCCAAACGTTCTCTGATAATTTCTAAGTGTAATAGCCCTAAAAATCCACATTTGAAACCCATTCCTAAAGCTCCAGAATTCCATTTGTCAAAACGTAAAGATGCATCTGTTAATTTTAATTTTTGTAAAGCACTGTCTAACTCAGCAAAATCTTCACCATCTCCAGGAAACAAACCAGCAAACACAAATGCTTGAGGCTCTTTATAACCATCTAATGCTGCCTCACAAGGATCACTAGCTAGGGTAATAGTATCACCAATTTTAATATCAGCGAGACTTTTGATCTGTGCAGAAATATATCCTACATCACCTGCTTTTAGTTCTGGCTTGGAATTAAATGCGATTTGCATCAATCCTACTTCATCGGCTGTATATTTAGAGTTGCTATTCATAAAAAGAATTTCTTGTCCTCTTTTTAGTGTACCTTCTACAATTCTTACTTTAACAACCACGCCTCTATACATATCATAATAAGCATCATAAACGAGAGCTTTTAATTTGTTAGAAGCATCACCTTTAGGGGCGTGAAATTTTGCAATGATGGTCTCGAATAATTCATCCATTCCCTCACCTGTTTTTGCAGATACGGCAATAGCATCATCTCTATCTAATCCCAAATCATTTTCTATTTGGTCTAGAATTTCTTCTACTCTAGCGTTAGGGAGATCAATTTTGTTAAGTACAGGAATAATTTCTAAATTGTTTTCTACGGCTTGATAAAAGGTAGATAAGGTTTGAGCTTGTATACCTTGTGTAGCATCTACCAGTAATAAAGCACCTTCACAAGCCACTAAACTACGAGATACTTCATAAGAAAAGTCCACATGCCCTGGTGTATCAATAAGATTTAATTGATAATCTAGTCCATCTCTAGCTTTGTACGGTGCTGATACTGTTTGAGCTTTGACAGTAATCCCATGTTCTTTTTCAACTTCCATTGAGTCAAGAACTTGTGATCCAGCTTTACTAGGATCCATTAGTCCTGTTAATTCTAATATTCTATCAGCAAGTGTTGATTTACCGTGATCAATATGCGCAATAATACAGAAATTTCTTATTTTTGATTTGTAAGACATTAGTAATTTGTTCTCCTAAAAAGATCATTTTTAATCGTAGTATATTATGAATGATATTTAACTTATTGTCAATAGGGCGTTCACCCTTTTCGTATTTAAACTATTCTATATTATAATAATATAGAATATAACTATATATCATAGCTATATTAATATTTTGGAGCTTATATCTGTGAATAGCCTATACCTAATGATCTTAAAAGAAAACCATTTAGAAGATTTAATAATGAATTGCCTATTTCAGAATTAGGAATATCTATTAAATATTAGTTATATATCTTGAGATTTTACCATATTAGTGATATTATAAACATAATAAAGGGAGATAAATATGAGTAGATTAGGAATGCTTTATGCAATCACAGACGAAGAATTGAAAGATTTAAAAAAACAGCCAAAAGAAAGTATGTATCATTATATGTTGGAAAAAATAGAAGAAGACTATTTGGGTACAGAAAGAGCTTGTGAAATTAACAAAGCTTGGGATGGTATCCAGTACTGTTTAAACAGTGGAGTTTGGAACGAAAGTGATTCCACTCCTTCAAATATAATTCTTGGAGGAGAATTTTTACTTGATCATAATGATCATTTAATTACTCTTAAAACACCAACAAATATTAAACAAATTGTTGAGTATCTAGAAAACAATGATTTGAAAACAATAATTAATTCTAATTATGAAAAAATTGATGCAGAAGAATATGAATTACCAAAAGATGATGATAATCGTGAATTCCTATTAGAGTGGAGTGATGGTATTAAGGAATTTTATGAGTATTCTTTAGAAAATAAATTTAATGTGATTTTTACGGTAGATATATAAGAGCTCACATTTGAACTATCTATACTCTCAAAATTGTATACCTTGACATTTTACTATACTCATGCTATAATATCCCCATCAAATTAGGAGAACTATTAATGTTTTATATTATTTTATTATTGTTAACACCTATTACTCTATTTTCTTTACCAAATTTTCAAGAAAATCCTCAAATCAAAGCTGTTTTTGATAAACATAATATTAATGGAACATTTGTTCTTTATAATGTTTCTAAAAATACTACCATAGGATACAACGACGAACGTGCTCAAGAACAATTTATCCCTGGATCTATTTTTAAAATTCCTAATAGTGCTATCGCCTTATCTGAAAAAATCATCACTAATGTTGATACTGTTTTTTATCAACATAGGGGAGAAAAGGTTTTTTTACCTGTTTGGACTAATAATATGTCGCTTCGTGATGCAATGAAACATTCCAATGTTCCAGCTTTTCAACAAATTGCTAAAACTATAGAGCTAAGAAAAATGCAAGAATATTTAAATAAATTTGATTATGGAAATAAAAATATAGGGAACACTGTAGATGAATTCTGGTTAGAAGGACCTCTAAAAATTAGTGCTTTGGAACAAGTGAAATTTCTTCAGAAATTATTTAGCCTTGATTCTTATATTTCCCTTTCTGTACAAGAACAATTAAAAGATATTTTACTTTTAGAAGAAAAAAACAATTGGAAATTATACGGCAAAACAGGCTGGCCGAGTAAAGTTGGTTGGTTTGTCGGTTGGATAGAAAAAGATAATAAGCATTATTTCTTTGCCTTGAATGTTGATATAGAAAATTTTGAGGATCTCCCCCTCAGACAAGAAATTACAGAAGAAATACTTGTTAAAGTTATTAAAGATTATAAAGCAGAAATTACAGAAGAAACACCTACTACAATTGTTGAAGATTAATAGAGAGCATTCGCCCTTTTCATACTATATAAATAGTGCCGTCCGTATAGACTTTTAGTTTTTAATGTGTTATTATATGAGGATAGAGTACAGTAGCTCTTTTTTATAAATTCATACTAGGAGGTCATTATGTATTTTGGTGAAAAAATAAAATTAAGAGCTTATAAAGAAAGTGATATAGAAGATTCTTATGCCCTAATTGAAAATTTTGAAGTTAGATCCATGTTGGGTGGTAGTATTATTTTTCCTTTTTCTTTGGACGAACAAAAAGAATTTGTAAAAATCACCAGAAAAAAAACCTTGTTATGAGTTTGCTATTGAATTATTAGAAACAGGCAAATATATTTTGGTAGTTGTGGTATTGTCGAATGTAATACAACTTCTCAAACGGCAACTATCGGTATTTGGCTAGGCACTGAATATCAAGGTAAAGGCTTGGGTCAAGATGCTTTGAGAACATTATGTAAATTCGTTTTTGATGAAATGAATATCAGAA
>CAMQSH010000201.1 GCA_947036575.1 uncultured Brevinema sp.
CCAAGCTCCATACTATCTGATATCCCTTTTCTATTAAAGAAGGAATTATTTTTAGAACAAGATCATTAATTTTTTGAGATCCTTGTGATCCTCCAGAAATACCTATTACAGGTTTTGTAAGAGAAGGTAATTCTAATAAAGTACAAGCCTCTTTAACATTTAATAATTCTGTATACAATAAAGGGTTTCCCGTTTGAATTACTTTATTTAAGGGAATAAATCTAGGTGATGGAAAGGTAGTAAAAATATTTTTTGCAAAAATAGCCCAAACTCTATTCGTTATTCCAGCCGCACTATTTTGTTCTAAAATATAAAGAGGTTTTTTCATTAAAAAAGCGGATAAAGCTACAATATTAGACAAATATCCACCTGTAATGACCATGAAATCTGGATTGAATTGTTTTATTTTTTTAAAAACTTGTCTCCAAGCAGTAAAAATAGAAAATAGTTGTTTGATAGTACTAAAAGATAATTTACGAGAAATCCCTGTCAATGATACAAAAATACGCTCATCCATTTCTAATAAATTAGAAATATCATAAGCTTTATCTCTATCACTCAAAACATAAAGTAGTTCTACATCATGTTTTTTGAATTCTTTATAGAGAGCAACTCCTGGCACCAAATGCCCCCCAGTACCACCACCACCAATCAATACCTTCATATACATATCCTTAAGAATCTTTATTCTAATGCTTTTGATAATAGCTCATCATCTAAAAATGTATTTTTTTTATTTAAAATATTTTCTACTATGGGATCTAATTTTGGATCATCTGATTCTTGCTCAGACACAACTTCTGCATATTCTTCTACGATAGGAATAACTTCATAAACATTTTTCATTCCTTCCACAAAATTCATGGGTTGTCCATCATCTACAAAATCTATTGTAGCTACTGCTAAATTAACCTGTACTAAGAAATCATCACCAGTTCTCGATATAATTTTATAGTCATAACCTAATAATGCTTGTCTCTCCGTCAATCCTTCTAAAGACCAAATTTCAAGCTCTTCTATATTAGAAGCATTTAGAAAAATTTGATTGTCAACTTCTTTTAAAAAATAATCATCAATCTCTCTTATTTCTCTATAAAAAACATAGACTTTTTTATCCAGAACTCCCATAAAATAATTTGATGCTCTTCTGAAAATAGTTAGTCCTGGAGAAGCTATTCTCATAACTAGTGATTCAAATAAGCTTTCATTAGAGGTATAATAATTACTCAAAAAAGAATAGGCAAGCCATTTTTTGTTTTTTACCATAATATTTTCAAGATCTTTATAAATTGGATTGTCTTTATGTAATTGCTCATACTCTCTTAAGGCAACAATTTGATCACCTCTTAAGAAAAATATAGAGGCTCTCATATATCTTAATTCAAATTTAGTAGCAATTTCATGCACTTGATTAAGATAAGTATCTATCAGCCCTAAACTATCATGATATTTTTTCATCGCTATAGAAATTTTTACCAAATCACAGATAATAACTTCTTTTAGATGTTGATCGTGAGTTTCTTTTAATAAAAGCATATATGCTTCGTAAGCTTTTTCCCAAATTTGTAATTTTTTTAGTGTTTTTGCATAATTATAAGTAATTGTATTTTCATTTTTTCTTTCTAATAAACCATAATGACGTATAGCTTTAGCATAAAGCCCCATAGATGCCAGACATTCTGCATAGAGTTTTCTAGTATCGATTAGTGCTGGATTTTTTTTAAGAACAGGACTCAATGTTTTACGACACATATCAAATATCTTTTTATGATAAAAAACATTTGCTAATTTGTGATTAGCTTTTTCATGTCCTGGGACTAAAGAACCTGCCATTCTATAATGTATTTCAGATTTATTTAGATTATTAATAGCGAAATAACAATCACCAAGCTCTAACTCTACAAATGATTTATCATACGAAGTAAGGTCTAGCTTTACTAGTAACATTTCCCACCATCTAATAGCTTCTTGAAACAATCCTAATTTCATTCTTGATTGAGCAGCATAACTATAAATATTAAAAGAATTATTTAAAACAAGCTCTTTATCTTCTGTTAATTTTACTATAGCTTGATAATCACCTTCATTAAAATAATTTGAAATTGCAATTTCAATATTTTTATTAGGAAAAAATTTTTGAATCATTAAATAACCTGCAGATATTGTTATTGTACCTGTAAAAAAAGAAATGGCAATAAGCATGATATCCATATCTATCCTCTATATATTTACTAATTATTAAATAAGAAATGTACTACATCACCATCTTTAACAATATATTCTTTACCTTCTTGACGAAGAACACCTTTTTCTCTAGCTTTTGACCAAGCTCCTACCATAACAAGATCTTCATAAGATACTGTTTCCATACGAATAAAACCTTTTTGCATATCGGTATGGATCACTCCAGCAGCTTCTGGTGCTAACATTCCTTGACGAAGAGTCCATGCTCTAGTTTCTATTTCACCAGTGGTAAGGTAAGTAATCAATCCTAGTAGCTCAAAACCAGCTTTAATTAGTCTATTAAGTCCACTATCTTCCCAACCTAATTCTGCGATATATTCTTTTGCTTCTTCTTCTTCTAATTCTGAGATTTCTTGTTCGATCTGAGCAGACAAATGTAATACCCCAGCTCCAAGCTGTTCTGCTTTTTGATTGAGAGGTGCCCAGTATACATTTTGAGTAGGATCATTGACTTCACTTTCTGACAAATTAGCAACAATAAGAATAGGTTTATCAGTAAGAAAACGATATCCATCAGTTAGTGCTCTTTGTGCTGGTGTCAGTTCTGCTTGGTGAATCATTTTACCATCTGTGATAATTTGTTCTAAAACCACCATTAACTCAAATAATATTTTAGCTTCTTTAATACCTGTACGAGCTTGTCTTTCTTGTTTTGATTTAACATTAAGAATTGTCTCAAGATCTTTTAGTGCTAATTCGTCCAACACAATATTTATATCTCTAACAGGATCTATACTACCAATCACATGCATCACATCTTCATCTTGAAATAAACGAGTCATCATAATAATAGCATCTGTCTCACGGATATTAGAAAGAAATTGATTTCCTAAGCCTTCACCTTTAGAGGCTCCTTTTACGAGACCTGCTATATCAACAAACTCAACTGTAGTTGGAATTAATTTTTTAGAACTAGAAATCTTTGACAATACTGCTAATCTTTCATCAGGAACATTGACTATTCCAATATTAGGATCAATAGTACAAAAAGGATAATTAGCACTTTCTATCCCAGCTTTTGTTAGTGCATTAAAAAGTGTTGATTTACCGACATTTGGTAATCCAACGATTCCACAAGAAAATCCCATAATTAAACCTCCAGTATGAGTTTGTTGTATTTTAATTATTATAACATGACCCACGAATATAAGCAAAAATACATCTTAAAATTCGATAAATTAAAATTTGATAAAAAAATACATTCAAGTTATAATAACAACAATACTATTTAATTAAAAAATTAGGAGATTATATGCTTTTATATCCAACATTTTACTTTAGATCTCTTAGTCAACCTATTACCTTATCACATGTATTCAACATCACCTTAAGAAATCTCTCCTCCGATGAATTACCTATCTTTCAAGAAAGCATAAAAACACTTAGCAACAAACTCTCAGATAAAGAGCGTCGACGAATTTTATACACCCTCTACCCTCTCGGTAATTTTAGTTTAGAGGGAACTTTAGAAGAACAATTTATCAGAGAAATCACCAAAATATGGGTTATCGCTACCTGTGATAAAAAACTTCCCTTTGAACAAGGTTTAGTCGATTATGGATTTTTATGTGGTTATATTTCTGACAATAATTATTTCCGAAATCCTGGTGGATTTATTTGTAATATCACCAAACTCAGCTCTAGAGAAATTCTAAGAGCCCTAAAAAAAGAACTACCAAAAGCAGCTCAGCTCATTCTCAATCCTAATTTATCTATTGATGATATCAAAGATATTGCAACACAAGCCTCTTATTGGGATGGTATTCTTACCCAACACAACGATATCC
>CAMQSH010000202.1 GCA_947036575.1 uncultured Brevinema sp.
GAACATCTAAAAATATTAAAGGGTTCCTTTTTGATCCTGCAGATTCACATAAACTTCAAACAGTATACTTTGGTAGCTAAATAATTAAATTATTAAATATAAAAGCCCCTTACGATAATAAGGGGCTTTTATTATAGGGGGAGAATAAATGAAAAAAATACTAGTAATTATCTTATTATTATTAAATTCTTGTTCAGAAAATATAGAACAAGACAAAAACACACTAACGGTAGCCGTTCCAATAGAAGCTACAGGATTATTTCCTTATAAGGCTAATGATCCACATTCTTCACGAGTGAATGTGTTGTTATTTGATACCTTAATCAGAAGAGATACTAATGGTAATTTTGAGCCAGCTATTGCGACCTCTTGGGATTACATTTCTCCAACTATCTTAGAAGTAACCATTAGATCAAATGTTTACTTTCATAATGGAGATCTTCTTAGCTTGGAAGATGTTCAGTTTAGCTATGAATGTATCTTGGCAACTCCGAATTTATCTCATACTGTAGATCCTATTTTAAGAACAGAGATTACAAAAGATAATAAATTTAGAGTTATCTTAAAAGAACCTTATGCGCCATTAATTCATTTATTAGCTTATACGACATTTAAAATTATAAATAAGGCTTATGTACTTTCAAATGAAATAGATATAGTCCAACGACCTATGGGGACAGGACCTTACAAATTAAAAGAGTGGAATAGGGGTCAAAATATTCTTTTAGAAAAAAATGAGGAATACTGGGATGTTCCGGCTCATATACAAAAAATTAACTTAAGGACAGTAAACGATCCTGTTGCAAGAGCTATAGCTTTAGAAACAGGTGAAGTTGATATTGCCTATGATATAGAGGGAAGTGATAAAGATAGAATTATTGATAATCCTGATCTAGTCTTAGTACAAAGAGAGATTCCTCGAGTGGAATATATAGCAATGAATATTGGTAAAGGAGATAATCCTCTATGGAAAGACAAAAGAGGAAGACAAGCCTTTTCCTATGCTCTTGATTTACAAGGTATTGTTAATTCTGTTCTCTTTGGTATGGGAAAAACAGGAAATTCATTACTTTCTCCTGTTGTTAACGGTTATGATCTAGAGTTACCTTTGAGAAATAGAAATATAGAAAAATCTAAACAACTCTTAACTGATATGGGGATAAAAAATCCAGCTATGAATATTTGGGTAAGAGAAGGTGTAAGTCAAAAAGTAGGAGAGGTTATTCAAGCAAATCTTGCTGAGGTAGGAATTCAAGCAAGTATAGAAATTGTAGAATATGCACGCTTTCTTGAAGGTGTTGCTCTAGGTGATCACGATGTCTTCATCCTTAATTGGACGGCTGTAACTGCAGATGCTGATTATGGCCTTAACAATTTACTCAACTCCTCTTCTTGGGGATCTAAAGGGAACAGATCTTTTTACTCTAATTTAGAAGTAGATAAGTTACTAGCTGAAGGAAGAACAACTTTAGATTTAGAAAAAAGAGCTAATATTTATAAAAAAATTCAAAATATCGTGTATGATGACGTCCCATATATCCCTATTTATTATGCGGTATTAGGAGTAGGAATGAATAAAGATGTTAAAGGTTTTGAATTTGATATTTTTTCAGATTATCCTTTACAAAAAGTATATTTTGGAAATCAAAATTAAAAATTAATTTAATATTATATGTTATTGGTAATAAGTAACTAGAAAACGCTATTCTTAGGAATAGCGTTTTTTAGATTTTATATTTTAAAGTAGAAATAAAGAAAATTACACATAACAAACAGTTTAGAATTGTAAAAATAAATTGACAAATTAATAAAAAATAACTAAATTGAGTATATAATAGTTTAAAAAGGTGTTGAAAATGTTAATTGAAATAGTAGAAAATTTTATGGAAAGGTCTGATATACCAAATGAAACTGTGGAAATTTTAATTATCATGGTATTAATTCCTTTATTTTGGTTATTAAGAGTAGTAGCAATTATGGGGATGCTATATCCAGTTGTGAGAGTGTTTTCTACCCCTAGAAAATCAGGACGATTTATAGGGAGATTAATTTTTGCTATATGTTGGTTAATTAGTAATGTATTGATATTTTTTATGGATATTGATTTTTACTGGAAATGGGTCTGGCTAGATACAGTTGGTCTATTTATTTTTATAACAACATTATTTGCATGGAATAATAAAGTAGTGCATGATTATTATAAAAAAGTAAATTTTAATAAAATTAAAAAATAAAATAGGGATCATATAGATCCCTATTTTATTTATTATATATTATGTTGTTGATCGATTTCTACAATAATATCTTCAACTTTCTTGACAGAATATTTATATTCTCGATATTTTTTTTGAGCATCTCTACCTGAATTAATAATAGCATTAGTTGTTTGATTTACTTGAGAAACATCTTTTTCAAGTAAATCTGATAATGTGTTTATATCTGTAACTTTTAGCTGATTATTTTTTATAGAATTAATAGTTTTTTCTAGAACATTTTGAACTTCACTAATTAAAGATAATGTATTTTTGGTTTCAATAGACATATGTGAGTTTTCTTGTGTTAAATTAGATATTTTAACCACAATTTGGTCAATAGCAGTTGAGAAATCTATAATATTAATATTTAGATGAGAAAAAGATTGGCCAACATTTCTAATGATTTCTACAGTTTCGGTGATGGAGTTAATGTTACTTTGTAATGATTGATTAATCGTATCAGCATTTTGTGTTGTTTCTGTTGATAATAATTTTATCTCTTTTGCTACAATGGCAAAACCACCACCATATTTACCTGCTCTAGAAGCTTCAACTGCAGCATTCAGAGCTAATATATTTGTTTTTTCAGCAACTTCCATAATTAAAGCAATCATATCAAGTATATTTTTAGAATTTTCAGCAATTTTTTCTATAGCAAAGACTGATTCTTGCATATCAATCCCACCTTTTTCAGATAATTCAATTAATTCATTCATTTGAACTTTTCTATCTTGGATAATAAGGTTGATTTCTTGTGAAGTTTCTGAAATATTTTGTGTTTTATTTTTATATTCTATAATATTTTCTTTATGATTGTTAAAAACTGATAAAATATTTGAACTAGAGCTAACAAGATTTTCATTTCGAATTTGGATATCTTTTATTAATTGATTAAATTCATATAGATCTGTAGTGAATTTTTGCATATTTTCATTTAATTGTCCAGCAACAGTATCATTATCAATATTAAAAACTTCTAATTGTTCTTCTGATTGTTGATTGGCTAGATAGACATCAATAATTTTTTGTAATAAGACATCTTTATTTTTAGAAAAATCCATTTCTTCATTAAATTTAATCATCATATTTCCTGTCAATTTATAAATCTGATCACTAAGAACGATTAAAATGACTGTAGAGAGATAAACTCCTACAATAGTAGTTGTATGATCCAAGCCTATGGCAGGTTTTTGCACACCAAAAATACAAATAGTAAGTAAACTAAGAGAGAGAAAGCCCATAAAGATAGAAACAAATCTATGTTGAGATAATAATCCTGCTAAGACAATAGGGATCATCTGATATGATATAAACAAATAAGGTAACTCAGGTATTATAACAGGACGGGTAAACGTAGCAAAAAAAGCTGCTATTGATAGCATAATCATAGTAATATAGGACGCTATAGGATAATAATTTAATTTCTGTAAAAGAAGTGATACGCTTAAAAAAGTAAAGGCAACTAAAGCAATAATAACAAAGGGCATTTGCCCTTCTGTAAAAGAAATGATTCCTAATGGGATCAAACAACATAGTATAAATACATTACAAACAAGTAAAATTTTATTTTGTAACTCTTCTTGAAAGGTTTTATTATTGTTTTTCATTGTTATGAATACCTCATGCCTATTTTGACTTTTATTGTATTATATATAATTATATGTATAGTATCTTCGGAATTATTCACATAAAACTTTATTTTTAATAAGGGACATATTTTGTTTCCAAGTGTACAATCCATAAAAGGACATAACTAAATAATAAATA
>CAMQSH010000203.1 GCA_947036575.1 uncultured Brevinema sp.
TCTATAAAGCCCCATTTTCCACCTTTCTTTACATTGATTAATCCATTTGAGAATTCACCAACGGCGTCAAAAGAAACGTCAGAAACTAAACGCCCTTCGTTATCAATAACATCCCATTTACTACCATCTTTTAAAGCTGAAAAACCTTCAACAAAATGTTTAACCCCTGTATATTTAGGCTCAACTAAAAAAGTTCCTCTCTTAGTAATAATACCATATTCAAGTCTACGACCTTCATTTGTACTTACAATGGCAAAACCATCGTCACTAAAATTATAAGCTCTTGTGAATCTAGCACTTAAAATAATATTCCCATCAGAGTCTGCATAACCAAATTTGTCACCCTGCTTAAAGATTGACATACCATTAGTAGCTGCATAAACATCATCAAAAGCATTTCTTGTTAATACAGTTCCATTTTTTAGTAAATAAAAATATTTTTCTCGAATTTTTACACGAGCACTACCACCATCAAAATCTGATACTGTTACAAATTTAGGCGGAATAACTTCTCGTCCTGACATGTCAACAAAACCATATAAGTACTCATCTCTATCATTTATTTTAGCAACTTTTGCCATCCCTTCAACAAAGTGACCTGCTGAATTGTAGGTAGCTTTAACCACTACATTACCTGACTTATCAATATATCCCCATTTTCCATCTTGAGGAAAAGGATACAAGCGTTGAGAGAATATATTTACTGATACTAACATTAGGCTAACAAAAAACAATGATCTCATAAAACCCTCTATATTATAATTATTTAAATAGTTATTTAGATAATAGTATAACATAACATGGTAATATTTTCAATCAATTTGATGAAATATGAAGACTTTATAGTATATTTAAAAGTATTTTAAATATACTATAAAGCATTTATATAATACTCCGAAAATTTATTATCATTTCAAAAAAAGCTTACATAAAAAGGTTTAAATAGTTGAAAACAAAAGAATTGGGTTATTTAGGTGAACAAATCGCAAAAAAATATTTAATTAATAAAGGCTTTACATTTATTACCGAAAATTATTTTACAAAGAAAGGAGAAATCGATCTCATCTTTCTAAATCAAGATATATTATTATTTATAGAAGTCAAAACTAGAAAAAATAAAAATGACTTTGATATTGCCATTGGATTTCAAAAAATGAAACGTCTCCGAGCTAGCGCAGAGATTTTTATTGAGAAAGAAGATGTTTCTTTTAAAGAGATGCAGTTTGATGTTATTTTTATTCTACTAGGACCCGAGGGTAACGTTGAGGAGATTGGACACAAACCAAATTTTCTGTGATGAGGTTACATCGTGTCTGAACAACTATTTGACAAAAAACGAAACTTGAAACGTTTAATAGTCAAAACTAATGCAGGATCATTAACTCCCGAAAGAACCATGTTCTTAAGAGCTAAAATCAATGACCCTGATTATTTAGACTTCTCTATTGATAGACTTGCTGATAATATCAGTATGGCTTTCTCTGAAGGATATTTAGCAGATCATATTACTGATTAGTTACTATTCTACTGTTTTGGGCGTTTTTCACAATCCCTCTTCGTAATGGAGAGGGTTTGTTTTTTAAATTAATGTCTTATCATCAAAAAATTTGTTTTAAAAATCGTCGGAAATTCTTTTTTTACTGTAATAAGCTCATCTAGGTAAACTTGAGTTTTAGCCTCTGAGAGGACATCTCTTGTCATCTTCATTGCTAGATACTGATCTCCAAAAACTAACCATACCTTCAATTCATTTTCTTGTTCTATTACCTTATCTACATTATAGATAAGTGTTGGAATATTATCAATATATCTAATATCAACTTGTTTGTTACCTACATTAAGATAAGCACTCCCTGTCAATGCTTCTGTATATTTTCCATCCCACAAAGCTCCTATTTGTTCTCCTCTTAATAACAAATCAGCACCAGCACAATTACTAAAAAATAAAAAAACTAATATTATAAAATTTTTCATAAACCCTCCAATTATAAGATAGTATTATATGCAATTGATTGACAATTTTATTAATCTTTTATAGAATATAAATAACTATATTCTATAAATAACAAAGGAGTGTTTATGATTCATCAATCTCATATAGTTGCACGTTATGCAGAAACTGATATGATGGGGGTTATTCACCATTCTGTATACCCTATTTGGGCAGAAGTTGCACGTACAGAACAAATGCAATCAACAGGTTTTACCTATTCTGAAGCAGAATCTTCAGGGATTATGCTTCCTGTTACAGATATACGTTTTCAATACAAAGCTCCTATATTTTATGAAAACAAAGTGGTCATCAACTGTGCTATCACACAACTAGATAATAGAAGAGTTAAAATAGACTATGAAATATGTGTAGATGATAAAGTATGTTGTATCGGATATACCAAACATATTTTTATGAATGCCTCTACTCGAAAATCGATGCGTCTTGACAATGAAGTCTTAGAAAAATTTAAAAAAAATTGTCACCCTGATTTTGAAAAATTATCATCATAAACAAAAGGTATCCTGTGAATAAAAAAGAAAAAGAAAAAAAATTTCTTTACTCAAAAAATAATACTGAAAAAAAGTCATTACTAACATTATTTAATCTCGATCATATTTTTTTAAAACTCTTCACCAAAACACGAAGAAAATATATTACAAGGGTTGCTATTTTCTTTACAAAGTTAGGAAATGGACAACTGTGGTTGTTATTTTCTTGTCTTACTTTTCTCTACTCTGTCCCTATTGGAATTACTTTTCAATTTGCTATTTTTATACAATTATATATTCAAGTTTTATTAAAAAATCTCATCAAAAGAGCAAGACCCTATCAAAAATTTTTAGATCTCGAAGCTTTATATATGCCTCCAGATCCTTATTCTTTTCCATCAGGTCATACTTGTGCTGTTTTTACAATGGCTTTTGTCTCTAAATTAGTACTTTCTATAGCATGGCCTTTTTTCTTAGTGATTGCCCTTATCATTGCTTTTTCTCGTGTTTATCTAGCAGCTCACTACCCTTCTGATGTTTTTGCTGGTGTTATTATTGCTAGCTTTTCTGCAAAATTAGCGATAACCTGTACCTACTTAGTAACAGGTATAATATTATGAATCTAATATCTCGGCTAGCAAAATTTACATCATCTCTTATCCCTACACTAGACGGTGCTTATACTATTCAAGATAATAATAAATATGTTCACAGCAGTCGATATCCCCTCAAAGAAGCTCAAAAAATAATTGATACTCTCCCCCACATCGACCAAGATAAAAAAAATAAAACTCTTATTATTGCTTGGGGAACAGGACTCGGTTATCATATAGAAATACTTATAGATCAAGGATATCATGTTCTTGCTATCGAATTTCGTCCTTCTATTGCCAAAATATTTCAAGAAGTATTTCCCTTAGAAAAGTTAGTTGCTTTTATTACAGACAAAAATTCAAAAAAACTCTTTGATATTTTAGTAAGCCTAGATAGTGATAAATATCAATATTTTGTAGATTTTTCAATGTTAGGATTGGCCATCCCTACACATTTATACAAACAAGTTCAACAAGGTAAATCTGAACTAAAATCAAAACATAATCTCCATAGTACCTTGATTGAATCTTGGTATTATAATATTATTACGAATCTCTCCCTACTCCATCATTCTCATATAGGATATACCCATGATCCTATTTTTAAAGATCAAGTTCTTGTTATTTGTGCTGCAGGACCCTCTCTAAAAGAAAGCCTCCCTGACCTCAAAAAAAATCGTGATAAGATTACTCTATTAGCAGTAGATACAGCCTTATCTAGTTTAATTCAAGCTGATATTATTCCTGATTATGTACATTCTGTAGATGCAAAAATTCATAATATTGCTGATTTTAGAGGAATTTCTAGTTCTATTTATAAACAAATCTCTCTACTTTCTGATATTATTTTGAATCCCCAAATTACTAACCTTCCTTGGAAAAAAATTTTATTTTTATCTACTTCTCATCCTATTAATCAAAATAATAACTATACTTTAAA
>CAMQSH010000204.1 GCA_947036575.1 uncultured Brevinema sp.
CCAGTATTTGGTCGTCCAACTATAGCTACAATAGGCATTAATTTATCCATGTTCCATCCTAATAATTTACTTTGTATAGTATACTTTAAAATCGTTTTTTTTTCAAGTTGTAAGCATAGTATAATAGAGAAATAATTACATTTATTTTTATGGAATGTTTTATTGGTTCAAAAAAAGCCCTCCAATTAAACTGGAGAGCTTTTTTTATTTATATCAGAAAAATTTATTCTATTCTATTGATTCAATCTTAACTTGTTCTCTATCTAAGGAAATAAAAAACACGTACCATATCATCGCTGAGATTGTTAAGTTACATAACTGTAATAATACCCCTTGAATTCCACCTACTAAAAACCCAGAAATAATAATAGGAGTAGTCCATGGAATGGTGATTCCTGGATGTCTAGGAACCAATTGCAATACTGTTGCAAAATAGGCTACAAGAAAATTCACAATAGGTACCAAAATCCAAGGAATAAACAATCTAAGATTCATAACAATTGGCATCCCAAAAACAAAAGGTTCATTGATATTAAATAAACCGGGAAGGAGAGAAAGTTTAGCAACACTTTTATAAAGTTTACTTTTTGCAAAAAAGATCATTGCTATAATAATAGCTAGAGATCCCCCTGAGCCACCTAAAAACACGTAAGCATTAAAACTTCCTATAGTAAAAAGATTAGGAAGAGCCTCTCCTGCTTGAAAAGCCATTCTATTTTGATCTGTTATTATTAAGAATAGAGGACCATACAATGTTGATACCACTAAACCTCCATGAATCCCAAAGAACCATAAAATATGTAGTAGAATCACATAAAATATAAATCCCCAAAAACTAGTACCTACTGCTGATAAAGGGGTAATAATAACTTCTATTACTAAGAGATGTATATTTTCATAAGAAGAAATATCTACCAAATACCTAACTATGAGAAAAAATAATAAAGAGAAAAAAGTAGGAATAACGGCTATAAAAGAATTTGCTACTGCTGGTGGAACTCCACCAGGTAGTGTAATTACAATTTTTTTCTGAATAAAGAAGTTATAAATTTTTGTTCCTACTATTCCTATAATAATAGCTGTAAATAACCCTCTTGAACCCATATACATAGTTGGGATTACGCCAGAAACTACTTCAGAGTTATGAGTAACAAATTGAGGTGTCATGAGTAAATAACACATAAAAGCTGAAATAGCAGCTGGAAAGGAGGGGATTTTAAAACTTTCAGCTAATCTATAAGAAATAGAAAGCACTCCAATAATACCCATCATATCTAAGCTTGCCCCTACAATCAATAAAGGGTACTTTGACCAACTCTCTCCTAATATCGAAGCCATAAAATCCGTATATCCTGGTATAGGAGCTGCTACAATTAATAAGAAAAAAGACCCAATTAAAGAAGGAACTAAATTAATTACTAATCCATCTTTTAAGACATTAATATATCTATTACCAAGTAAAGAGCCCATATGTTTTGCGAGAACATCTGCATATTTATCAAATGATTTGATCATTATACTCTCCTATTTATATACTAATATAATTTTTTAATTATTAATTCTTTAATAAATCATAACACGATTTTATCATTAGTCAATAGTATTATGATAAAAGTATTTTAGCCTTATATCATCATGGTATATATCACATAAAGCTAAATAATTACATTATTTTTGATACTCTATAAATTCCCTAACCCTTCTCTTTTCATTCGCTGATCCTATATCTCTGAACTCTGCTTAAAAACTGTATTTTTTACACTCCCAGCTAGAGTAAAAAACTAATGTCACTAGTGTTCCTATATCTCTGAACTCTGCTTAAAAGTTTCACTTTTTACGCTGAGTAAGAGCTATTAGTCATTTCATTCCTATATCTCTAAAAAATCCCCCATACCTCAAGCCCCTGATTAGGGAAAGAAATATAGGGGGATCTAGCAGTCAATATATTCTACCTGTACCAAACATAGAATATCCGACCCAACTGTTAAGATTTGAACAACACAGTTATTTATTGTTTGTTATTGAGGTGGCATTCGCCACTTTTCTATGTTTATAAGGTGTCCAGTGCTTATCTACTCCTGAAAATAGTAAAGCCCATAGAGTTTGTATTGTTACTATTTCAAAAAGAAGAATCTTAAATATTACTATCTAATACCCAGCTCATGGAAATTATACAAAGCTCTATGAGCTATTAATATAAACTTATCCATGAGCTGGATAAAAAAAAGTATTACATAGACTATACAAATATTTACACGAATGTGTATACAAATGTACGGCATAACTATGCCTTTAAAAAGAAAAAAGAATTATCCAAAGATAACTCAATACTTATTTTAAAGCATGAGATAGAATAAAAGATTATTTCTAACCTTTTGAAATAGTAACATCTAAATTATATCATAAAAACAAAATCCTGTCAAGTTGGTATTAGTAAAAAATTTAATAATCGATTGCTTTATTTTTAATATGTGTTATAATTTGAGAAGATATAAAATTGGGGAATTTTATATTTATTAGGAGATATCCATATGAGTGAAAATGTAAATCGACCACTTGAGACAGAAATACAATCACCAGTATTCACATGTGGGGTCAGGTGGGGTAATGGGGCTCCAGCATTTACAGAGATATCATTACAAACTAAGTCTGCCATTTTAGGAGTTGCAAATACCAATTCTGGTATTTTTCCTACTATTAAAGAAGGTAATATTTTAGCTTTAAAAGATGGATTTGGTATTATCGCCCTGGGTAAAGTGTCAAAAACTACAAATACTGTTAAAGACGAGATCGACAAATCATCATCCAATCTTACATGGGGATCTTTCTTAAAGAAAAATTTTATTCCAACAGAAGATATAAAGTTAAACTATTGGATAACAGAAGATCAAAAAATATATGTTGTAGAAGTTGAGGAATGGATTATGTTAGATCCTCCTATTTTTTATCAAACACGACAATCAACAGTGCAGATTCGAAATTCAGAAATACAACAACAATGTTGGCAAAGAATAGATCCCTATTATGAATCTCAACAAGAAATAGAACAAAAGACAGAAGAAGATCTCAAGCAAGAACAAATTGAATATCATTTGAAAAATGCTAAAACACTTATAGATCTAATGGCTATAAATTCTACAGATAAGAAAAACGAAGAACTATTTAATACAATGAATGAATCCTTACAAATTCTTGAAAGTTTAGATCCTGAAAATAAAGAGTATAGAATATTAAAACCAAAGCACACCCTTTTACAAACTGATATTCAAACTGATAAGGGTGTGATATATATTGCAAAAACTTTTGCTACTAAGATTAAAGAATTAAAAAGATCTTGTAGATGGCATACTTTCTTTTTTTTATCGTTAATAACACTACTAATAACTGGATTAGTAATAATAATAATAAGCCCTATACATACTGAGTATCAAGATATGAGTTTACCATTATTGTTTTTTACTAAATTTACAGTGTCTACTACTGTTATGATGGCGATTTTTTGGGTAGCTAGATTTTTTAATAGAAGAATACACGAAAGTATTCACCTCAAAGAAGAGTATGAATATAGAGAATTATTAATGAACTCTTTAGAGTCTATCAAAAACATTCTTTCTGAAGAAGATAGACCATACCATTTGAACCAAGTATTACGAAAAATCATAGAAAATCCTAACTATGCACTATCTAGATCTAAAAGTGATAAAATACCAACAGAATTATTAGCTCTTTTACAAAACACTCCCACGAACAATAGTCCTACAAATAAAAGTGATGATAACTAATAAGAAAAATATCCTCCATTAATTTGGGGGATTTTTTTGATTTATAATGATATTTTTGTCAAGATATTTTGTTAAAAAGAGAAAACCCTAAAGGGTGCAAGCTAAGGTGACTGCCTTGTCAAGATGATATGAGTAAAAATGTATATTCTTAATTGCAAAAAAA
>CAMQSH010000205.1 GCA_947036575.1 uncultured Brevinema sp.
GTTATATTTCAACACTTGATAATGCTAGTATGACACAATTTGTCAATTTAGTAGGGCAAGCTATAGAACAAAAACTTGCAGAAGGGATTCATCCTGTAATTTTATGTTCAAAACGTATTAGGAGATTAGTCAGAGAAATATTATCCCATTCCTTCCCAAACACTAGTGTTGTAGCCTATTCTGAAGTTCCTCCAAATTTTAGTGTAGAACAATTGGGAATGATAAGTTCTCCTACTGCTAATTAAATATTTAACAGTAACTAGCTTTCAAAAAATTGCTAAAAACTAGTTAATAAATTATAATATATAAAGAAAATTATTGAGGGATCAGTTATGCGTTATCGAACTTTTACAGGTAAAAACAAACAGGAAGCTTATGCTTTACTAAATTCTGAAAAAAAAATTGATCCTGCCTTAAATGAAGCTCGATTAATTAAAGATACAGAAGAAACAGTTTCCTCTTTTATGGGATTAAAACAACAAACTATTTATAAAATAGTTGTAGGTATTCCTGAATACACTACTTTTGTTGAAGAAAAAAAAATCAAACCTTTTCCAAAACCTTCAATATCAAAACCTCAAAATCAAGAATTAAATAATATATTTTCTTCTATAGAAAAAAATATTATCAAAAAGAAAGTACCAACTCCAGCTGTTGTTCCTGTTTCTACTCAGAGTATAGATACTTTATTTGCTATAAAAAGTGCTTCCAAAGTTACAGAGCAACTGACACGCTTAGAACAAACATTACCAAAAAGAGAAATGTCAGCTCCTTCTGTAAAAACCAAAACTCCTGCTATCAAAGAAACAGAACTAAAAAAAGAATTAGCGACTATTAGAAGTGAATTTAAAGAACTAAAAAATATTCTTACATCTCAACAAAAAAACATCAATAATTCTCAATTAATCGATGTTTTACAAGAAGGTAGAGAACTACCAAATGAATATGAAATTTACCAACAACATCTTCGTTGGATAGAAAAATATTTAGGGGAAAGAGAGTTTTCACATAAAATCGTCGAAGATATTATTAGTCATTTAGAAACTTCTCCCGAAATTTTAGCAGATAAAAAAAATATTTTAACAGCTGTTGAAAAATTTTTACAGGCTAAGATTCCTATGACTAATATTAGTTTAGATCAATACACTTATGGAAATGATATTATTTTTGTTGGTCCAACAGGTGTTGGTAAAACAAGTACTATTGTAAAATTGGCAGCACATCTTTCTCTAATGAGAAAAAAGTCATTTCGTTTTATTTCTATTGATAGATATAAAGTTGGTGGTGAAACTCAATTAGAAAAGCTTGCAGGATATATGAATACTCAATTTTATGCAATCAACAAACAAGAAGAATTTTTCAACTTAATGAGTGAAAAAAGTTCTGATTTCACCTTTATTGATACAGCAGGAAAAGGACCCAAAGAAACCATTGCTATTCAAGAGTTAGCACATTGGATGTCTATGACAGGAAATCCCATAGATACTCATTTAGTAGTAAGTGCTACAACTAAAGTAACTGATTTAGATTATATTTGTGATGCATATAATATTCTTAATTACAATCATATTTTAGTAACTAAATTAGATGAAACTAAAACTTTAGGTTCTATTATTTCTTTATCATATAAATATAAAAAACCGTTTTCATTCATTACAGATGGGCAAGAGATCCCTCAAGATTTTGAAATAGCCGATACATATAGGCTTATTAAAGAATCTTTAAAATAAGGAGTTGTTATGTCTGTATTATTAGGGCCAAATCAAGCTGAAGGATTGAGGCGTCTTGTTGAAAATAGTTCATCTCGTACAAGAATCATTACAGTTACCTCTGGTAAAGGTGGTGTTGGTAAAAGTAATTTTGCTCTTAATTTAGCTATAACTTTAGCAAATCTTAAAGATAAAAATAACTATTCTCACCCTAAAAAAGTTATCCTTATGGATGCTGATTTAGGACTTGCAAATATTAATATTCTTATAGGGCTTATCCCTAAATCAAACTTATACCATGTCTTAAAAGGTCAGAAGAAATTAAATGAAATTATTATACCTACAAATTATGGTGTTGACCTCATTGCAGGGGCTTCTGGATTAAGTCAGTTAGCAAATCTATCAAAAGAAGAACGTCTAAGTATTATTAGTAGTATTCTAGAATTAAGTTATGCTGATTTTCTTGTTATCGATACTGGTGCTGGGGTATCATCTAACGTTACTCATTTTGCTACTATCGCTCATGAAACTATTATTATCACTACTCCTGAACCTACTGCTATTACTGATGCCTATGGTATTATAAAATCTATTTCATTAGATCATAGTATTCAGCCATCTGTTTTAAAGTTAGTTGTTAATAGAGCTCATTCTCAAAGTGAAGCGGAAAAAGTAGCAGGAAAATTAATCTCTATTTCTAAACAATTTTTGAATGTTAACTTAGAGCCTTTAGGATATATTCCAGATTCTCCATTAATCCCAACAGCAGTAAGAAAACAAATTCCTTTTTGTGTTTTACAGCCAAGCTCAGCCCCAACTCAAAGTATGGAACAAATTACTAGAAAACTATTAAACATAGCTCCATCTGATCAGCAAAATGCTCCAGGTTGGAAGAAATTTTTAGATTACCTTATTGGAAATGATTAAAAAATGAAATTACAGATATTATTATTAGTATTCCTTTCAAATATATCTTATACACAAGACTTTTCATTTTTAGGTATTAATTTTGGAATGACACAAGAAGAAATAATTGCATCTATAGTAGATTCTGAATATATCATCGTTGCTGAAGACGTCTTATTAAAACAATTGATTCTCCCTACCCCTTACACTTTAGTATTAAAGTCAAAAAATAGTAATAATAACCTTGTTCATAAAGTATATATTGATTTTAACGAAACACTTAGTTACCAAATCACTATTTTTCTTAATCCTGACTATTTTTCTTTTTATAGCTTATCTGAAAAAATGCTCGACAAATATGGAATCCCACAAAGTAGAAATACCAAAAAAGTAACTTGGTATGATACTGAAAATATTAACAGAGCTACTTTGGAATATCCAGCGACTATAAAATTTACAGATATTACTATCTTAGAAGCAGTGTTACGACGACAAAATCAAATACTAGAAAGGGGTTCTAGTGAATCTTTGGATTATAAAAAGCGTCAATTTATTCTAGATGAATTATAAAATACTATACTAACAACAAAAAACTCCTGAATGTTCAGGAGTTTTTTTATAAAAATAATTATTAATAATTTTTCTATGTATTGTTGATTGTTGTTTCCATGAGCTTATCTTTGTAGAAACAAGCACAAGTGTGATTGTCAATATTTATTAATTCTGGATAATCTTTGAAACATTTTTCTTGAGCATACATACAACGAGGAGCAAAACGACAATATGGTGCAGGATCAATAGGAGATGTTATTTCACCTCTAAGTTTAATTCTATCATGTTTTTGGTCTAATGATGGCACTGCTATAGCAGATAATAAAGCTTGTGTATAAGGATGTTGAGGCTTTGCAAACAAAGCATCAGAAGATGCATGCTCTACTACTTTTCCAAGATACATAACCATAATTTCATCAGCAAAATGTTTAACAATAGATAAATCATGAGTAATAAATAAATAAGTAAGATCAAATTCTTTTTGCAGATCTTGCATAAGATTTAATACTTGAGCTTGAATTGACACATCAAGTGAAGAAACAGGTTCATCACAAATCATAAATTTAGGTTGTAGTACTAAAGCTCTACCAATACCTACACGTTGACGACGTCCCCCATCTAATTCATGAGGATAAGAATTAATCAAATTACGTGCTAATCCAACAGTATCCATTATTTTATATACTTGTTCTGTTAAAGAAGCATCTTTTTTAGCTAGTTTATGAACTAAAAGAGGTTCCCCTATTGT
>CAMQSH010000206.1 GCA_947036575.1 uncultured Brevinema sp.
TATCTAATGCTTCTTTACTATTTTTAAAAGAAACATTATTCCCATCAATAAAAATATCTCCTTCATCAGGCTGTTCAATACCAAACAGACATTTCATCAGAGTTGATTTTCCAGCTCCATTTTCTCCTACTAATGCATGAACTTCTGCAAGTTCTAATTGAAAATGAACACCTTTCAGGGCATGAACACCAGGAAAAGATTTGTGAAGACTTTTTACTTCTAAACTCAATACTTTAGACATATTGTTGCCTCCAGAAAATCTATTAAATATACCATAAAACAAAATAAAACACATAGCAGAAAATTACTAAGTGTTTTATTTTGTTTTATGGTAATTATTTTAGATAATTAATTAACTTATTTTTTTTGAAAATCTTGATAATTTTCTTTTGTTACGGCTACATAAGGAATCCAAACATATTTTGTATCTGTAAATGTATAAGGTAAAGATGAAAGGTTTGGCTCTTCTTTTTGAAGTTCTTTTAGAATATCAATAACAGCAGATCCTTGTCCTGTACTATCATTCAAGACAGTAGCATATAAAAATCCATCTTTTAATGAATCTAAAGCTGGTGCTGTTGCATCTACTCCAATAACAGGAATAAATTTATCACCTATGAAATAACCCACAGCTTTTAATGCTTCTACTGCTCCTAAAGCCATATCGTCATTATTTGCAAATACAGCTTCTATGTTATCTCCATGGACAGCAATCCAAGCTGCCATTTTTTCTTGACCATTAACACGTTGCCACATTCCTGTATCTGTTGCTAATTGTTGAGATTTTACTCCAGCTTCGTTAAGAGCTTTGATAGAATATTCTGTTCTTAACATTGCATCTTGGTGTCCTGGCTCTCCAGTTAACATAACATATTGAAGAATTCCATCTCCATTTCTATCTGCACTAGGAGTTTTTTTGAAATAATCAGCCATTGCTTCACCTTGAATACGGCCAGATTCTTCAGCTTTTGCTCCAACATAATAAAGTTTATCCCAAGAGTTCATATCTGCAGTAGTTGGTTCTCTATTAAAAAATACTACAGGGATATCAGCTTCTTTAGCTTTTCCAATGATGACAGAAGCTGCTGTTCTATCAACCATATTAATACCTAATCCATTGTATTTCTCGATGATAAAAGTATCAATAGAGTCATTTTGAGCAGGTTGTTGACCTTGTCCATCTGCAAAATTTAGATTTGCCACAGGTTCTTTGCTTTTGTTGTGAAGTTCCATTGCTGTACGTACTCCAGAAATAAAGGTATCATCAAATTTGTATAAACTAATACCAAATTTGTCCCCATCTCCTGTCGATGTAGCACAAGATGTCATGCCTAATAACAGCATAATAAAAAGAGATTTTTTCATTATAATCCTCCTATAAGTCCTGTACTTTATGTCTGTACAGATCCTTATATTTAATGTTATCTATTATTTATTATAACATGGTAACTTAATTTAGCGAGCATAAAAACATTTATTAACAAATCAACGTTAATTGATTATTTAGTATACAATTAACAATTCAGATATTTATCAACAATAAAGCCCATAGAGTTTGTACTGCTTGTATCCTAGATATATAAAAAATCTAAATATTTCTACTTAGCACTCTACAGCCTTAGAATATACAAATACCTATGGGTGTTTAATATAAATTTACCGAAATAAATAGTGATAGGTGGCAACTCCCAATTTCATAAACCCTCAAACCACCCAAAATATAGATATCACCTATCACGATTAATTATTTAAAATAAATTAAGCCTCGTAGTTACAAGACTATAAGGCTTTTTAAGGTATCCAGTGTCGTAGCGCAGTACTTACTCTGGATAACTATTTTTTCTAGTTGTACGTAGCACTCCTGAAAATAGTAAAGCCCATAACAGTTTGCTTTGTACACACTTCAACAGAAAAGTCTTAAATATTTCTATCTAATACCACATCATCGGTCAAAATATACAAACTGCTATGAGCAATTAATATAAATTTACCGATGATGTGGTAAATAGAAAAATATCATCATAAGATGACACAAGGTATCTATACTTTAAAAATAAAAAAAGATCTTCTATACAGAAAATCTCAACTTTTATTCTAAAGTATGAGATAGAAAACAGACTATTTCTAGACTGTTGAGGTGTGTACTAATTACTATAACTTAAAAATAGTTTTTTGTCAAGCGATATTTTGAAAGTTATTATTAAGAGAGTGAAAAATTGGATTTTACTTTTTCTATAGTATTTATTATATATATATTGTATAGCTATTTATAAATAAAATAGATAAGGACAATAAAATGATTACGATAACAAATACAATAACAAACTGGGTGAATAAAGAATTAATCATAGTAGACTTTCCACCTCAGCCCTGGTGGGAAAACGATGTGTTTTGGCAGATCATGGGAGCCGTTGCCATTCCTATATTTCTATCACTATGGGCTTGGTTGGATAATATTAAAAAAGACAAAGAAAGCTCAAGAAAAGATGAACTGAATATATTACTAAAATATATAGAAAGAAATGTTAATGTTTTATCATCAATCCATAGAAATGAACACAATGAAAGTATAACTCATTTATTAAAATTTTTACGTAAAGAAACTAAATTTTTATTAGATATCAAAAGAATGATGGGAACGATGCAGTACTACAATCGCCCTTGGATATTCAAAAATGCTTTAGCATTATTAATCCAAACGGAAGTATATAGAGATAAGTTTTCGGATCAATTAATAGAAGACTTAGAAAAAAATATGACTACCTTTATAGATCATATAAGTTCCTTTTTATTACAAGATAAAAAAAGTACACTAGAAGATGTCAAAAGTTTGGAAGATTCTCTATTTAATAAAGACTTAAAGATAAGAATAGATAAAGAAATAAAAAATATAGATAAGTAAAAAATCATATTAGCACTATCAAAGCAAAACCCACCTCATAATAAGGTGGGTTTTGTTTTTATTTTTGTGTGCTTTATTCAGCAGTTTCTACTACTGACTCAATACCTAAAAGGCTTTTGAAATCTTGATATTGAGCGTCATCATCAAAATAGTTAGCATAAAAAGTAACATGTTCTCCATCAATAAATACAGAAAAATCATCATCATCATCATCTAAGATAATATCTTTTATGTCGCTTACATTAAAAGTAACTTCTTCAGGAGTACTACCCGTTGTTTTGGTATATGTTACAATACCATTTTCCACAGTAATAGGTTGGGAATGCTTTAGATCATTTTGGAGTCTAGGGATTTTTACCTTTATATAATAAACTACTACAACGATAGCAATTATAACTAAAAGTATAGCACTCATAGGATAAGGTATTCTTATAACTCTAAAAAGTCTTATACCAGATGGGTCTAAAATAAAGCAAATTGCTAAACCTACTGATAAACCTATTGGCCAATAATTCATAAAAAGAGTTTTTATATCGTTTTTTGGTTTGTAATTAAAACTTTGCATGATAGCTCCTATTTGTTTATATAAATATTATATGGTCATTTTTACTAAAAAGTCAATGCTATTCTGAATTTATTTTTTAAAGGAGTTATTTAAAAGAAAAACCCACCTCATAACAAGGTGGGTTTTATGTTTATCTTTTTATAAGAAATTTATGGTGTATCTTCAAATTTTACATCTCGTGTATTACCAGCATCTACTTTTAGAGTCCCAAGACCTGTTGACGGATCTACTGTTATTCTACTTGGAAAGCTTTGAACTCCAGCTGGATCTGTATGTTGATACAAGAAAATACCTGTTGTAAGATCGTAAGATACAAAATTATTAGGCAAGCCTGATTTCCATCCAAAGTTGACAGATGGGTAAAATATTTCTCCACTAACAGATAGATTGCCTTGTATAGAAGATAAATCGGTACGATCTATCGTTTTCCCACCCATAAATGCTAG
>CAMQSH010000207.1 GCA_947036575.1 uncultured Brevinema sp.
ATATCAATGTTTTAGTACTTGATACAGAAGTTTATTCTAATACTGGTGGACAAGCATCCAAATCAACACCTTTAGGTGCTCAAGCTCAATTTGCTCATGCTGGTAAAGCAACAGGTAAAAAGAATCTTGGTTTAATGATGGCTACTTATGGACATATATATGTTGCACAAATTGCTATGGGTTCTAATAAAGCTCATGCTCTAAAAGTAATGCAAGAAGCTGAAGCTTATCCAGGACCATCTTTAATTATTGCTTACTCACCATGTATTGCTCACGGATTAAAAGGTGGACTAGTGAATGCTCAATCAGAAGAAAAATTAGCAGTGGATTCAGGTTATTACCATTTATGGAGATACAACCCAAGTCTTGAGGCTGAAGGTAAAAACCCATTTATCTTAGACTCTAAAGCTCCTAATTTTGAACTATTCCAACAATTCATCGGACATGAAGTACGTTTTAACGCTCTAGGAAGATCATTCCCAGAACGTGCTAAAATGCTCTTTGAACAAGCTGAAGAACAAGCTAAAAATACTTATAAACACTACAAACGTTTAGCAAGTATGGATTATTCAGACGATGCTAAATAATTTTAGCTAAATAGATTTATCTTAATCAAAAGCCCCTTACATTAATATAGTGAGGGGCTTTTTTATTTAAATACTCATATTTTAGGATTGGCTAATTGACAAACAATTATATTTATGATACACTGTATATAAAGCACACAATAGATTAAAAAGAACATAGATAGGGATACAGAATTTTTATTCGGATATGGTAATCCTCTCAATTTTCTAAAGGGGTAAATATGAAAAGATACATATTAGTATTACTAATGTTAATAAGTCCATTAATGGCACAGGATAATACAAAGGTGATTTTCCCACCAGTACAATTAAACAATGCGTTAAAATTCTATTTAATGGCAGGATTACCAGCGGGTATAGGGCTAACATATACTGCAGAGTTTAGATCTCGTCCAACTTCAGCAACCATCCATGCATTAAATATGGATATGCAATTTATTGCTATAGAATTTACTCCTATTGGTACTGGAGTAATTGGAGGTGAATTTGGATTACAATATAGTATTGGAAGTTTATTACCAAGTGGTGCTCGTTTTTATGTAGATTTAATAGGAGTTGGTGCTGAATTTATGGGGATAGGGGATCTCGTTCCCTTTTATTCTATTAAATTATTAGGCTTTCAACACACCACTAGTAATGGGTTTTACTGGGGTTTAAGATCAAAATTATCTTTGGTTAATATTGCTATCAATAATTCCACAGAAAATTCTTCTCTAAAAAAAACATTCGTTGGCTTCGGAGCATATTTAGCAATAGGATATGATTTTGGTAAAAAGATAAATCCAAAAGATTATGAACCTAGATCAAGATAAATATATTCTAAAAAACAAATCAAGAGGGGGGTTAGTAAATGAAAAAATATATATTAGTATTACTAATGATAGTAAGCCCATTAATGGCTCAAGAGAACACAAAGAAGACTTCCCCACCAGTAAATAATGCATTAAAGTTCTATTTAATGGGTGGATTACCAACAGGTATAGGACTAACATATACTGCAGAATTTAGATCTCGTCCGACTTCCCCTACTATCCATGCGCTAAGTTTTGATATGCAATTTGTTGCGATAGAATATACTCCTATTGGTATTGAAATGATTGGAGGTGAATTTGGATTACAATATAGTATTGGAAGTTTATTACCAAGTGGTGCTCGTTTTTATGTAGATTTAATAGGACTTGGAGTTGATGTTATGGGTGTATGGAATACTTCACCTTTTTATTCTGTTAAATTATTAGGCTTTCAATATACAAGTAGTAATGGGTTTTATTGGGGTTTAAGATCTAAACTAACAATTTCTACTTCAAATCCTTTTACAGTAATTGTAGATGGTACGCCAACAACTACATATTATATTGATGAAACTAAAATAGGCTTTGGAGCATATTTAGCAATAGGATATGACTTTGGTAAAAAAATAAATCCAAAAGATTATGAGCCTAGACCAATGTTAGTACGTCCAGTAGTGGCACAGGATAATTCCCTACCAGTAAATAATGCATTAAAATTTTATTTGATGGCTGGATTACCAGCAGGTATAGGACTAACATATACTGCAGAATTCAGATCTCGTCCAACTTCCCCAACCATCCATGCGCTAAGTTTTGACATGCAATTTAGTGCCATAGAATGTACCGCTTTAGGTCCAAACTTAATTGGAGGGAAATTCGGATTGCAATATAGTATTGGTAGTTTATTACCAAGTGGTGCTCGTTTTTATGTGGATTTAATAGGGATTGGAGTTGATGTCATGGGGATAGAGTTTCCTCATCCTTTTTATTCTGTTAAATTATTAGGCTTTCAACATACTACTAGTAATGGATTTTACTGGGGTATTAGAACAGCCTTATCAATTTCTACATTTGTGGATATTATAGAAAAGCGTCATGTCGGAGGTGGGCAATGGACTCACACAAAAATAGGTACTATACCTCGTACTGATGTAGGTTTTGGAGCATATTTAGCATTAGGATACGACTTTGGTAAAAAAATAAATCCAAAAGATTACGAACCTAGATCAAGATAAAATAAGGAATAACAAAAATACCTCCACATATTAGTGGAGGTATTTTTTATTTAAATGATTATTAAAAAATCAGTATTTAAATAAAAAAAAACTAGATTGTTTTAAATTTTTCAGTTATACTATTATCAGTTATTGTTTTTATTGTAGGAGATACAATGTTGAAAAGAAAATTATTTTTTGGAATTAGTGCTATTATATGTTGCTTATTGTTTATCTCTAGTATTATGATGTTGACTCAACAATCTGGTTTAGTAGCCTCTGCTCGTCAAAATTTTTATGATAAAAAAATAATTAAACAACAGCAACAATTACAAGATAATCTCATGCCTTTAGAACAAAGTATTTCAGATTTTTCATCATTTGCTTCTATTGCAGAAATATTTACAAAAAAACAACTTGACATCAAAAAATTCCCTAATTCTCTTGAAACAGGAGTGAGATCAGTTAGAGTTACAGATGACAAGGGAAGTATTATTTATACTTCTGAGGATCTTTCTGAAATCAATAAAAATATTTCTGCAACAATTATGCAATGGAGTAATAATACAAAAAATGATATCCAGTTTTTTTTCCTAGATAGGGATACTCTTATTGGGGTAACCCAGTATGAAAATCCTTACCTTATAGGTAATATTGGATATATGATCACAGAATTTACTTCAGCAACATTATTTAAAAAATTAAATATTCCTTACTATTATGTTAGAATAATAGAAAACAATCCACCTATATTAATATTAGCAGATACTCAAAATATTAGTATTGAAATAGCTTCCACATTAGCTATTAAATATGGGTCTCTCCAAGACACACTTCCTCAAAAAATGGGAGTTATTTTTGATATCCCTAATTGGAATCGTGTGATTTATTTTATGGGAGATGAATTTTATTTACCACCTTTTATCGTTATTTTTCTTATATTAACATTTTTATTGGCGTTATTTCTTATTAAACAATTATACAAATCAGAACCATATGTAGATAATGAAGATAATCAAGATCATACAAGTAAAATTACTCAACTAATACAAGATATTGAGCAAGGTAATAACTATGATGTTGATAAAGCAGAGTCCTTAATGGATAAAGCTTCAAAATTTGGATATATAGATGAGACGCCTTCAGATATAAATGATTTTGTTATTGGAGAAAATTTAGAAGAAGACATGGAAGAAGAACTAGAAGAGTTAGCGATAGAAGAAGATATGGAAGAAGAACTAGAAGAGTTAGCGATAGAAGAAGA
>CAMQSH010000208.1 GCA_947036575.1 uncultured Brevinema sp.
AAAGAAATAATTTTACAAGTAAAAATAGTGTTTTATAAATTTCTTACAAAATTTAGTAGTAAAAAATAGGAGAGTAAATATGTTCTCAAGAAAAATATTAGAAGAGTTTAGAAAGCCCCCAAAGGAAGGCTTAATCGTGAATGATATTGACGGAACACCGACAGGAATATTGGTATTACCTTATGCTATGGGAGGGAACAGTATCCAAATTAGAAAGTCTATCCCTGATCTCATCATTTCGCTCTTTTATACAGTCTCGCTCAATGATGATCCTGATATAGCAGATATTTTTTCTGTGCCTCAACTTCAATTTTTGGAAGCTGATGAAACAGTAATAGGCAGCCCTAAATTATTTGGTATTCCTAGAGAAAATTTGCTCGCTAATAATGGAGTAGGCTATCCTAGTGGCTTTCAATCTTACATTCAAATCTATCAATCTGAAAATCTCTGTATCCTGGCAACCTTTATTAATCAGTTTGAAGCTCAGTTAAATCAATTAATAATAAATAATAAAAAAGAATAGGGGTACTATTCAAAAAAAGCAATCACTAGAGTTAGCGATTGCTTTTTTATTATCTATTTTTCTATTTTATCAAGTAAACCTTCCATTTCACTATAGACATAGTCACGCTTTGAAGGACTTAGTTTACTAATTCTTTTACAAAACCCTAAGAACTCTTTTGAAATTAAGTGTTGTGTGTCCATAGTTTCTATTCTAACCCTTACTAATTCCTCTAAATATTCTCTGTGCTTTTCATACTTGGGATAAAGTCCTAAAATTTTATCCATGAAATCATTACTAGGCTTTATTCTGCCTGATTCAATCCCACAAGCATAAGAGCTAGAGTTATAACCCATTACCTTTGAAAATTCTTGTAAAGTTAATTCTTCCTCTATTCTCAACTTTTTTAACCATTTTGTTAATTTATCCATAAAATCCTCTTTTATCTTTTTTTTATTATAATATAAGAAAAATAAATACAAAAATATTTTTCGTAGAATATATAGTCAAAACATATATATTCGTGTATATTTTCATTAATTAATATACAACAGAATAAATTTTATTTAACTTCCCTATTGACATTTTTTTATTATGACTTTATTATGTTATATAATATATTTTTATATATGAATAGGGATATCTTTTGTAAGATATCAATGTTTTTAATAGAATAAAGATATTTTTAGTAAGATAAGAATGTTTTGTGAGAGAAGATAGGTCAAGTTATACGGTTTTAAGTTTGTTTACATAATATCAAACATCGGTATGTGGATCAAAATGATGAAACAGATGCCCTAAAAACCAGTAAATCATTAAATAGTAATACTAAAATATCCACTTTTGATAGAGCTTATATTAAAAAACTAATTATCTTAGTTAATAAATTCATAGCCGAAAACAGGTCTGAAGAAATCCCCAAAAAATATTTACTTGAAGAATTGGAGCTAGATTATGTCAAATAAAAAATACCCCACCATGGGGCTTTTTCGCATGGAATATTTACACACTCTTTATTTTTTACACCAGGTCCTTTGAAAGATCACAAAAAAAGAATAGGGGGTGTCGGATAATGACAGCAGAAGAATTACATCAATTATCACATCTACTAAATAAATTTATTAAAGAGTATCATCCACCGAGTGATTCCAAATTATATCCTGATTATAAAGATAAGATACAAGATAGAGAAAGGGATAAGATTATTTATACCCGTTATATGGTGGCAGAAAAACAAATGGATAAAGTTAATGAAAGCAATAAGTGAATTAAAAGCAATAGATTTGTTTTGTGGGATAGGGGGCTTTCACTTAGCTTGTAAAGAAAATAATATAGATGTTGTTTGGGCAAGTGAAATTGATAAATTCGCACGAACACAATACGAGTTGAATTATGGACTAATACCCCAGGGCGATATAACTAAAATAAATGTAGAAGATATCCCTGAGCATGATTTATTATGTGCTGGGTTTCCTTGTCAAGCATTCTCTAATGCTGGTAAAAAAATGGGCTTAGAGGACACGAGAGGGACTCTATTTTATGAGATAGCTAGAATACTAGATCATCATAAAACACCCTATTTCTTATTGGAGAATGTACCTAATTTGTTATCTATCAACAATGGAGAAATTATAAAAGTAATTCAAGATGTCTTTCAAGACTTGGGTTACTACCTAAAAATAAAAATTCTTAATGCTGCTGACTTTGGCTTGGGGCAATTAAGAAAAAGAGTATTCATTGTAGGCTTTAGAGATAAAGAAAAGTATTTTAATTTTTCTTTTCCTACGGCTTATGATTATAGAGTAGTATTAAAAGATATATTAGAAGAAGAAGTAGACGAAAAATACTTTATCAAAAATGAGAAGATATTTAGATATCTTGAAAAAGATAACCCATTCAAAATGGTAAAAATTGATCCTGAATTAGCTTGTTCTTTAATAGCTAGACAATATGATTGCTGGGATGGTAACTATATAACAGATCAGAAAGGCTTTAAGAATACTTCTAGGCAAGGAGAAAGAGTTTGGGGAGAGGACGGACTATTTCCTACCCTCACACAAAACCCTGAATTTGTACAGGTCAATAGAGTGGCTGAGGCTCTAGGTGGTATTCAAGGATATAGAGTTTATTCTCAAGACAATCAATCTATAGCTTTATGCGCTAATGGTGGTGGTATGGCTAGAACAGGATTGTATAGTGTGAAGGATAGAATAAGAAAACTCACTCCTCGTGAGTGTGCAAGACTTCAAGGATTCCCTGAAAGCTATAAAATAGAATGTTCAGACTCTCAGTCTTATAAACAGTTTGGCAATGCCGTCCCTGTCCCAGTAGTAAGTGCTATCATAAAAAATATATTAAAGGTAATTTAAGGAGTAAGAAATGAAAATATCAGAAGTAATAACATCTTTAGAAAAAGTGAAATCTAGTGATGGAGATTTAGAAGTTGTCTTGTTTATTGATGGTGAGTATTCGCCTATTATAGGACACGCAAAAGGCAAGGGTAAAACTATATTAATTGATGAGAAAAGATTCTTAGCAGAAATGAACAAACTACAGGAGTAAGAAATGAACAAACTAGACGAACAAACAATAAAGTTTTTTGAAGATCAAAGTAAAAAAATCAAATGTAAATATTTTATTAACGAATCAAGAACGTATTTAAGTATAGATGGGTTTTTATACAAAGAAAATAGAATACCCTTTATATTAGAGTATAGAGTAGATGATAAACAAAAAGAGATAATTAATGTTAATGTTAAAAGCTCTGAAAACACTATTAAAGAAGGGAACGATATGTTCAGTCTTAAAGATTTCTTTTATGTAGTAAAATATTCACAAAGCATTTAAGGAGCAATAAAATGGATAGTAAAAGATCAAATATTAAGTTTACTCTCAATGCAGCAGCATTAGGGAGAACCTGTTTTTGGGAAGTAGCAGTAATAGAATCTAGTAATAAGGAATGTATTCCTTTAGGAGATTATCTTGTTAGAGTCCCTAGAAAGTTAGCAGATTCTGCCGTGAGTGGAAAAGATGTCTATAGTAGTGATGATGCAATATTATTTGATACTGTTATAGATTCTAATCATATACACTTAGGTCTTAACAAAGAAAAGCATATTCATGAACTTTTAGAAAGTGTAGGCTTACTAGTACATCAAGTCATGGAAAATTGTTATTCTGATGATGGACATTATCAAACAGCAAAAGATATTGATTCAAATTTTTATGATAATTTGATAGAGCGTAGAAAATGTGAAGATATAGAAGATGAAGATACTGACGAAGGCATGGTTGAAATTTCTTTATCTTATATAGATCTTGAAGAAGTAAAAAGAATAGTATAGGAGTA
>CAMQSH010000209.1 GCA_947036575.1 uncultured Brevinema sp.
GAAAGAAGTTTTCTACTCCTTTTGAATACGTGCTTAACATCTTTGTAAATTTTGTACTTATAGTCATTATTTACTCCTTTAGAGAATAGCGAGCAATAAGCAAGTCTATTGTCTTATATTATTTATTTTTCTAATTTTCTACTTCTAATTTTTTTTGTTCAATTTTTTCTATCACTTCTAATATTTTATCTTCTTTTTCATGAAATTGCTTATACATATTATCAGGATCTGTGTATTTTTTGTAGTTCCAGATAATAAACATTACCCCCAAAGAAATAACAGAAAAAAACATCCATAAAAAATAATTTCTTTTTTTGCTAGGATCTACATGAAATTTTATTGGTTTTTCTATCCAAGCATTTTCTTTCCATACTTTACTAAGAGTTTCATCAAATTCATTTTCAAAGCATTGTATTTTATTCCATAGTGCATTCATAGGATATTCATAAATAATAATACATATCACTGAAATAATTATAATAAAAAACCATATTAATGAGATTGTTCCTGATTGTTCCTCGCCAGTTAGACTCAAGATAACGTTCAAAACACCTACTATCCCTGTAAAAATTAAGGCATTATTTAAATTTATTATTTCTATATGAGTGCTAAATATTTCAGGATCGATAAGATTGTTTAATTTTCTTAAATTTTTACTACCATCGCTATATTTATTGGTGAATTCTACAATGTTTGTATACCATTCTGTTTTTCTCTCTATAAAAGCATTCACCCTTTTAGTTTGTAGGTATATCATACACAATCCCATAGTCGATCCCAATAAACCTCCTAACACTTCATATGATAAGTAAAACAAACTTCCTAGATCTGGAAATATAAAAATACCCCAAAGAAAAAAATTAATTAGTGGCTTATCATTCATTCTTCTTCTTTCTATATTATCCTCTAATATAAAACTATAATTATTTTCCATTCTTTACTCCCTATTTCAATATCCTTTATTTTTCTAATTTATTATTTATTTTTACTTTTTTATTGGCAAGAGAAAAAAGAACTTTCTCACTCTTATCATAGGACAACCCCAGATCGCTTCATAGATAATACTACCTTGTAATTTGGTTTCGCCAATAGTCCTATCTATAAAAATAATAGGTGCTTCTTGAATATTAAATCCCGCATAATATGCTGAAGATTTCATCTCTATCTGGAACATATATCCTTTTGCATGGATTTTATCTAATTCTATTTTTTCGAGAACTTCTTTGGTGTAAGCATTATAGCCACCTGTGAGATCTGTATAAGGAACTCCTGTGGTGATTTTGGCATAAAAATTAGCACAAATACTCAAAAACAATCTCTTTACATCCCAATCCAAAATCCTC
This sequence comes from uncultured Brevinema sp., assembly GCA_947036575.1. Lineage (GTDB taxonomy): Bacteria > Spirochaetota > Brevinematia > Brevinematales > Brevinemataceae > Brevinema_A. Next base: position 1,344 of record CAMQSH010000209.1, read on the forward strand.
ACCCCATCAACATATCGAGAACCTAGTACAACTTGAGCTCCTGCATTAAGTTTAGTAATAAAATGTTTCAAATCTTTAGGATCATGGGAAAGATCTGCATCCATTTGTATCACAAAATCATAACCCAGCTCCAAAGCTTTTTTAAAACCTGCAATATAAGCTCTTCCCAAACCATCTTTTGTTTTTCTATTAAGAAGAAAAATTCTTGTATTAAATCCATCAAGAGATGTTACAATTTCTGCAGTACCATCGGGAGAACTATCATCAACAACAAGCACATCAAGATCATAATTATCAATGATTTTGGGAATAATACGTTCTATATTACCTTTTTCATTATAAGTGGGGATCACAACTAAACCTTTCATAAACTCTCCATTAATTGTATTCTTATAGAATATGATTTATTATTATACGAAAATTATGTGTTAATTTCAACTATATAATATTTAGATATAGTTGAAATTAATAAAATTTCACGTTATACTTATAAAAATACAAACAAGAATCTAAGGAAAACTCTATGAAAAAATCTCTTTCTCTATTATTATTTATGGGAATAGTTACTGCAAGCTTTGGAACAGAAACTAAATTTATCACTGATAATACCTTTAACGATCTATGGCTATGGCAATTATCTAATACTACCATCACTCAAGAAAAAGGGATTTCTTTATCACAAAAAACTACTAAAAACTTTCAAACACCGCAACTTTTATGGACAGGCGACTATATTAACAATTCTTTTTATCTTGGTACTGCCGAAGCTTCTAAAATATTAAAACTAGATCAAAATTTTAAAGAAACAGAGATTTTTTCTTCTACGAATCATTCTATTATCAGCTCTATTATTGCGGAAAATGATGGTATTCTCTTTGCTGCTTCTCCTGAAAGCACCCTTTATCATCTTGATAAAGATTATAGTATTATTTCTAATACTAGTTTATCTAATAGTTATATTTGGGATATTGTCCCAAATCCCAAAGGTGGCTATTATATTTTGACAGGGCTTAATGCTGAGGTTTATGAATATAATGATTTTACCTTAAGTGAAGCTATTCATATTGATACAGAAGAACATCTTCTACAAGGATTATATATTAGTGATACCTTATGGGTACTAGGGGAAAAAGCGCTTTACAAAAAACAAGATGATCGTTTTATTGCTATGGCTCTTTTGGAAGGAACAGCCTCTGCATTTACCTATACTAATAACACTTTTTATGTTGTTCATAGTATCACCCAAGAAGCTGATCCTACCACTGGTCAAGCAGAACAAATTATCAGTAAATTAACTGCTATTTCTTCATCTGGCTCTGTAGAAACTTTGTATGAACTAACTGGTTTTTACTTTACCTCTATTAGTGTTTTTAATAACAGTATTATTATAGGTGCTGATCAATTTGGATTATATGCTATGTATGATCTTGTAACAGAAAAAACTCATTATTCAGGACTAGGAGAAGGAAAAATTTTAGAACTATTAACCATTAATAATTCTTTAATGTTATTAACAAGTGACTCTTCAGCTTTGTGGACCATGGAAGATTCTATTTCTCCTACAGGTTCTTTTACTTCAGAAGTTTATGATGCTGGTCATATAGCAACATGGGGTAAATTTTTCACTAAAGTTTCTACCCCACCACAGACAAGTGTCCAATTTTTTGTGCAAAGTGGTGTAACAACTAATCCAAATTATTGGGCAGACTGGAAAGAAGTCACATCAAATCAAAAAATCACAACACCAAAAGCTCGCTATATTCGTTACAAAGCAATCCTCACTTCTGATGGAAATAGTGTTCCTTATATAGAAGAGATTTCATTTCCTTACACGCAATTAAACATTAAACCTTCTATTAATGTTGTAACTGTAGAGCCAAATGGTCAAAACATTGTATTAAATTGGATAGCTAGTGATCCTAATAAAGACACTCTAGAATATGATATTTATCTTGCTGAAGATGGATTACCTAAAATAAAAATAAATAGAAATAAGTTATCTGGAACTAATTTTACTTTTAATAAAAATTCTTACCCAACAGGGTATAAAAAATTCACTATAATCGCCAGTGATAGACCATCTAATAGTGATGCAACAGCCCTCACCAGTGACTACACATCTATTCCTATTATGTTTGATAGTAAAGTACCTATTATTAGTGAGCTGAATATTACTAAATCAGCTCAAACAGTATCTATTAAATTTTCTGTTAGTGATACCCATAGTATCATCAAAAATGTTAGCTATATTATTAATGGGACTACTACTGTAAAATTAGTACCTATTGACGGAATCTTTGATTCTATGAAAGAAGAGTTTTCTTTTGAGATTCCTCTAAACGAAGCTCTATTTTTACAAATTAATGCTAGCGATAATTCTGCTAATACTAGTACTCAAGGTGTGACCCTTCTTCCTAACTAATAATAAAATTTATAAGTATAAGAGACAAATATGGAAAATATTATTTTACTTGGAGCTACTGGTTCTGTGGGATCTTCTGTTCTT
>CAMQSH010000210.1 GCA_947036575.1 uncultured Brevinema sp.
CAATAAAATATTAGTTGTTTTAAATATGAATACTGTTGTTAAAGAAAATTATAGAATAGGAGCTCCTGTAGCTGGTTCGTATAACGAAATTTTTAATAGTGATAGTTCTCATTATGGTGGAGCAAACGTACTTAATAATGAGTATACTCATACGGAGCAATACAGATGGCAAGATATGGATAATTCTTTGGTAATAAATATAGGACCTTTATCTGCTGTGATGTTTAAGGTATATCCATATTAATAAAAAACAAATAAATAAAAAAGTACCTCTATATAGAGGTACTTTTTTTGCTTATAGACTATCTAAATAAGAAAAAACACCCCTATATATTAGGGGTGTTTTTTTATTTGTTTTTATTCACGTAAGATTATATCTTATAGGGCAGATAAATCGTATGAGTATGAAAAACCAGCAGAAAGTTTGATTTGATGTGCTATATCACCAGCACCTAAAAGGTTTGTAGGTTCATAACGGAAATTCATATATCCACCAAATCCATTAGGATTACTGTAGCTTATCATATGATTCCATCTGATACTAAAACTGTCTTTGATAGCTTGCATAGAATCATTTTTTACAGTTGCAGCACCAGCACCATTAAAACGGAATTCAACGTCTGTGGTATAAGCCCATTCAGGATGGAATTGAACGCTATATAAAAATTCATATTTCATAAAACCAAGTACTTGTCCGTGATCCCAAGCACCAGTATCATCGAGAGCTCTACCAGTATCATACCAAAGTTTTCCCATTGGGCGAACTTCAAATGCTGTAGATAAAACTATTTTTTGATTAGCTGGAAGTAGGATAGGATATCTAGCATCAAATTCTAAACGACCTTCAGAGTGAAGACCAAAGTTAAAATAGCCAGCAAAACCGATATCGACATGTAAATATGCTCCAATGAAAGATCCTTCTGGGTCTTCTGGATCTAAAGGACTAGCATCTTCTTTAGGTGGTTTTGCTATCCAATCACCGTCAGGAGTTTTTATAAGTCCAACACCACCGGTACAAATACCGAGAGTAGAAGTAACTGTCAACCATTGAGCATTAGCAAAATTTTGTGAGAAACCAATACCGGCTTCTCCAAAATGACCTAAAATTGCTCCAGCATCAGGATTTAGATTATTAGAGCCACCACAGATGTACATATATAACGATTTAGTTACCCCATCTGCATTCTGAGCATGAGTAACTATGCTTGTAGCAAATAACATTGCTAATAAAAGAAAACTGTTTTTAAACATTATTTCCCTCCTATAAATATCATATTAATTAACCCTATAAAATATTTTACATTGAATTGATTAAAATGTCAACAGTTTTTAGCTAATATGACAAAAAACAGACAAAAAATATTTTTTGTCTGTTTTTTATTGTTTACAATTTTTTATTGTGATAGGTATATACAGTACTCTTAGACTAATACACTAGTTGTAACATGTACCCATCTGTCAAATAATCAGGAATTTCAAGCTTTAATAACGGTTCTATTTGATTGTAACCAGGTGATATTAATAAATAATATGGATTTAGAAAATAAAAAGAATAATATAAAACTTTTTCTTTAGAAGGAATGATAAAAATTCCAGAATTAGGAAATTTCCCTTCTTGAACATATTTTATAGGATAAACTTCAGAAGGATAAGTTATAGGTGTTCCACGTAAAACCATTTTTCTTCCATACCTATTATTATTAAAAACCACATAAAGATCAGTATTATTTTTGATATCTGAGGCCACCCAAATAGTTTCTTGTAATTGCTCAGCAATAGTTTCCGATGTGGAATTTAATATAGGAATTTTTTTAGAAATAAGACCTTGGCTATGGAGAGAAGTGTTTTGTAGTAGTAGTATATAACTAAATATAATAATAGAAAAATATCTAAATGTCATGGTAGTCCTCATATTGATAAAATGATAACTTTATATCGGTTTATTATTAAATGTGTTTAGGTACAAAATTGTATTATTTCTATATTATATTATATAATGTTGTATCATATAATATAGAAATGAAGGGTGAAAATTTTGAAAAAAATAATTTACAATGTTCTATTTTTTATTAGTGTTATTTTTTTTGTACCTACATATACACAAAATGTTGTTAATGTAAGTCTTTCTACACAAGAAATGAAAAATGGTATAGCACTTTTTAATGAAAGAAAATATGCAGCTGCTATTCAAGCTTTTGAATTGTCCTTATCTTATGAACCCCTAAATCATGCAGCAAAATATCGTTTAGGTTTGTCTTATCTATATGCAGGGTATGCTCAGAGTGCAATAAGAACTTGGGAAGAATTGGTACGTTTAGGGGTAGCCGATCATCAGGTAATAGAGCAACTGAATACACTGTATTTTAAAATTGCTTTAGATGAAGGTTATGAGTATGAGAATCCTTATATTTTCAGAGAATACTATGATGGGTTTACTCAAGGTGGACACGATATCTTTAGAACATCTTTTGTTACTTATGACAGTAATAGAGATCTCAAATATGTTTCTTCCATAGGCAAAAAACAAGTAGTAGTTTTGAATAGTGCAAATACTATCGTAGGTAAATATGGATCTCGTTTGTTTATGCCTTCTCTTTTAGAGATGCCAATGGGCTTGGCGATTTATAGTAATTTATTATATGTTGCTGATTATAAAAATAATAAGATATTCGCATTTAATAGGGATAGTTTTGGGACAGTGGCTTTTAGTTTTGGAGAAAGTGGTTCTGCATCGAATCAAATATCTGGACCTATGGGACTCGCTATTTCTTATGATCAATATCTTTATATTGTAGATAATGGTAATAATAGAATACAAAAATTTCTTCCCGATGGGTCTCATGTGTATTCTTTTGGTAATGAATATTTATACAGACCAACAGATATTGAAGTCACAGAAGATATTATTTATGTGACAGATATAGACAAAAATAAACAAGGTCGTTTGGTTTTATTTGATAATAATGGTAATTTTATCACTAATATTGGACAAGAATTCTTAAAAGAGCCTAGAGGTTTATTTTTAGAAAATAATAAATTATATATTTCTGATGCTACAGGGTATTTGTATATTTATAATATAATTACCAAAACTACAAGTTCTTTTGTTACTGGTGATAAATTAGTGACACCATTTGATATGATTAAAGATAAAGATAATATTGTTTGGCGTACAGATTTTAATAGTGAAAAAATTGCTATTTATACTCCTCTTCAAGGGATATATGGTAATATTAATATAGAAATACCACAAGTTCTTACAGATAGTTATCCTTATATTTATTCTGTAGTAAGAGCTCGAAATAAAGATGGATCTCCTATTACAGGGCTTTCTAAAGAAGAATTATCATTAACTGAGTTTGATCAAGCTGTACCGGAATTGTTAGTTGATGGTATTAATACATATAGAAAAAATATGAGATTATCAATAGTTATTGATAAAAGTTTAGCTGCAGAAACTTATGTTCCTCAATTAGAGTACTATCTAAAAACTTTTTTAAGTAATACTTCAGGAGCTGATGAGATTGAAGTTGCTCTTGTAGATGATAAAACATATAGATCAAAATTTCAGCCAGCTAGTGTTTCAAAAATATGGGCATCTATAACTAATTATCAATCCCAGTCTGAATTTCCAGTTTCTTGGGATGTTCCTATTTATGATTCTGTCACTTCATTATTGAATAATTTTAGAAATAGAGCTGTTATCGTCTTTACTTCTGGAGAAGGGTATCAAGATTCTTTCTCAGAATATGGAGCAGATGTTGTAAATACTTATGCTGATCAAAATAGTATTCCTGTATATGTGATTAATTTTGGTACTAAAAATATAGAAT
>CAMQSH010000211.1 GCA_947036575.1 uncultured Brevinema sp.
TTTGTTTAGATCTGGTTTGTTTCTTTATACAGAAAGCTATAGATCTGGTTTGTTTCTTTATACAGAAAGCTATAGATCTGGCCTCCAAGGCGTCAGAGGAGGACAAAGCCAAGAACTATGAGGAAGCCCTCCGACTGTACGAGCACTCAGTGCAATACTTCCTCCATGTGGTCAAGTGTGAGTAACTCACGATATAACCTCATAATATATAATATAAATAATATATAATAAACTCATACCCTAATTCTATAATATATTCTCATAATATTACCTCATTGATTGATTGATTTACTTTAATATCCCCAAGGGGGCAATTTAGTATACAACAGCAGTTGGCACAATAAACACACCAGATGCAACACATAGGTAGCAATAAATAGATAGAAATACATCGTATATTAAAACATAACGATACAAGAAATAGAAATACCAGGATACATCATAAAAATTATTACCTGCAAGTCACATCAAATCATCAGCTACAGCTGGTTCAAATATTTAACAGCTAGCGGGACGAATGATCTCAAGTATCTATTTGACCTGGCCTTCCTAGTAAAAGACATCCTCCTTCCTGAGGGTAACAATCTAAACTCCTTGTTCAGAGGATGATCAGGATCTGCCAGTATGACCTTTGCCCTCTGAACACACCTGACTTGATAGATCAGACCTAGATCATCAAGGTCAGTGCCAATGATCTTTCGGCATTGTTTAATGATACTGCTTAGCCTGTTTTTGTTAGCAAGACTGAGGTTACCAAACCAGCAGATCATAGAAAAAGTAAATACAGACTTGACAAAGGATGAATAAAACATTCTCATGAGGGACCTCTCTACCTGGAAAGTCCTCAACTTTCTCAAATAAAACAGTCTTTGATTGGCCTTCTTACAGATTCTGTCCGTATTGGGCTCAAATGTCAGCCTTTCGTACAGAATAGTCCCAAGATACTTATACTGGCTGACGGTCTCGACTGGGGACCCTTTTATAGTCAATAGTGGCATGGTAGGACGGTTTCTACGGAAATCAAACCGCATATTTTTTGTTTTACTACCATTTAGTTGCAAAAATGACTCCTCACACCAGTCAGCAAACTTATCCAAAACAGGGCCATGGTCCATCTCATGGTCCTGCAGGAGACTAAGGATCACTGAATCATCAGCATATTTTATGATAAATGATGACTCATAAGTACTGCGACAGCAGTTTGTATACAGGATGAATAATAAGGGCGACAAGACACACCCCTGAGGCGAACCAGTTGAGCACGTCAGTGCTGTGGACAGGGTGTTATTAACACGAACTCTCTGCGGTCTCCTGGTCAGCCACCCCACCAACCATCCTATAGTACCAGCATCAATGTCTGGGATTTCAGAGAGCCTGGAAGCGAGGATGTGAGGCTGCATACAATTAAAAGCTGATGAAAAGTCAATGAAGGATGCCAGAACATGTGTCTTAGTGCCCTCCAAATGCCCTAAGACCAAATCAAGAAGAGTTGCCGTCGCATCCTCCACCCCCTTTCCCGCCTGGTATGCGAATTGGAGTGGGTCAATAATACTCTGTGACATCCCCAGCAAACTCCTCTTCACAATCTTCTCAAATCCTTTCATAACTAATGAGGTGAGCGCCACGGGGCGAAAGTCATTCAATTCCTTAGGTGATGGAATTTTGGCCACAGGGACTATGACAGATTCTTTCCATACCAGTGGAGCATTCATCTGGGATAGGGAGAACCTAAAGATGTATGAGAAGATGTCACTCAGAAACAGGCCACAGTTTCTGAGCAGACGACCAGACATGCCGTCAGGGCCAGGACCTTTTCTCGGGTCTGTCCCTTCCAGAATTTTCCAGACATCCATCTCATCAATCTGGATCTTACTGCCCTCTGGGACCCCACAATATCCAGATAATTCTTCTGAAAAATCTTGGTGATCAAACCTCAGATAAAATTGGTTTAATTCCCTCGCCAGATCAGCATCAGACTTATTTGGGAAAAATACTCCTTTTTTCTTTCCTTGGATACCGACCATAGACTTAATTCCCTGCCAAGCAAAGCGAGAGTTATTATTCTTAAGTTCACCCTCTACTTTGTTTTTAAACGCTATTTTGGCCAGCTTTATTTCTCTCTTAACCAGTTTGTGTGCTTCTCTTTGCAGGTGGGTGTCACCCTGTTGGAAAGCAAGCTTTTTCTGATTGAGGACATTCCTAAGAGATTTATTAACCCAGGGCTTGTTATTTGGATATAATTTAATTGTCTTTCTTGGTATAATACTCTCTTCCATGTGACAAATATAGCTTGTCACGGTGTCAGTCAGTTCATCCAAGTCAGTACAAGCATTTATAAAAACATCCCAGTCAGTGCTATAAAGGCATCCATTCAATTCACGTATGGCACTATCTGTCCAAACAGCAACTTCTTTGTGTTCAATTTTTCCTCTCTTGAGGGTTGACTGATAGACAGGGGCAAGAAGAACACAATTATGATCAGAAGAGCCTAATGGAGGCAATGCATAGGATTTATAAGCCCCTTTAATTGTGCCATAACATAAGTCTAGCGCTTTGCCATGTCTAGTTGGGCAATTTATATACTGGTAATAATGACCAAGAGGTTTTTTAAGGCAACAAGCATTGAAATCTCCCAGTATAAAATGAGGTGCATCAGGAGACTTAGTCTGCAACCGATGCACAAGTTTGACAATTGTAGCAGTAGCCTCTGCCACATTGGCCTTAGGATGAATGTACACTACTGTCAAAAATATCTGTGGAATTTCACGTGGTAAGTAGAATGGACGCAGTGAGATTGATAAAAGTTCAATATTAGGGGCACATAATGATTCTCTCACTAACACAGTCTTACACCAACGCTGATTGACATACAGGGCAACGCCCCCTCCATGTGATTTTCCGGTCAGCTGTTCATCTCGATCGAGCCGGATAGGCTGCCCGAAGCCATCGATTTCATAGTCCTGACCCATGTCCTGCTCCTTCAGCCAGGTTTCAGTCAGGGCAATCACACAGGCATTTTTGTAATCCCGAATGCATTCGACATTCGCTTGCAGCTCGTCGATTTTATTCCTGAGTGACTGCACGTTTCCGAGGATGATCGGTGGAAGTGGTAAGCGACGCAGCCCCCGTCTACGTAGCCGCTGCCGCACTCCTCCTCTCCGGCCCCGTTTCCTCACTCGTCCCGCTAACAGCTGCCGGTTATCTCCGGGTCTGGATGGCCACGCTTGTCCATCTCCTTCCCAGCCACGCTTCCCCGCCCGCACCTCCGCCAGCGTTTCCCAGTGAGCAGCTCCGTGTGCTCGGATTTCTGGCAGAATGCCGACCGGGGTCGGTAAAGTTCCAGCTGATTTGCCGCATTGTAAAAGGAAATCACGGCTATACTGAAGCCTACAGTGCTGATTACTTGCGCTGATTTGTGAAATGTTTGTTTGGAAGTTCAGCACAGTTCCAAGGGCAACAATGTTCATAAAAACAGCGCTAAAAAAATCCATGATGTATCCTCGTAGTTAAGAGCAATAAAAAGTGTTAAAAATTGATATCAATCACGCAGTGGTTAAAAGCATACAAACAAACAACACACAGACCCAACTACTGCTGCTCGTCGCCGCAGGGCAGCGCCGGGACTCAGTGTCACACTCAGTGTCATATATATATATACATATATATATATTTATATACACACAATATATATATATATATATTTATATACACACAACTTAAGGTGTCTGTATATGTGTGGATAGATCAGGGTGTCCAGGTTTACATCTGTGATTGTGTGTGTGTGTGCGAGGGATACATTCACTGAATAGGAATTGTTTGAAATCTATCA
>CAMQSH010000212.1 GCA_947036575.1 uncultured Brevinema sp.
CATTAGTGTTTAACTAGCTAGTTCATTAGCTATTAGCACATTAGCTAACGCCAGGATATCGTTGTCATGGTGGTAGTAGGCCTACTATAGCTAATTTATCAGAATCAGAATAGTATGTACTACTTAAATTAAAAACGCAAACATTTAAACTAAATAGCTACTTCAAATTAACTTACCTTGCCTAAAAGTAATGATAATTTTCGAAATTCTTCTGTATTCTCTCTCTTTATTCTGTATTCTCTCTCTCCTGTCTCAAAACCCACAAAGGCAACTTTGAATGTACTGGATATTTAACTGACTATATCGCTCGAGACCTCTAATACCTGGTATTAGAGGTCTCGAGCGATATTTCTATATACGTCATCACATTCGCGGGGGTCGTATTGTTGACATTCCTGACATACGCGACACGCGCTACCTTGCCAGTGCAACTTATTTCCCAGATGATTTGTCGTGTAATCCACGGCTGTTCTAACAGCAATACAAAATCATCACTTATTTTGTATGGAATACCAACAGTGAGTAAACGGGAAGGGAAAGTAACTGAGGATTTGAGCCAGCGTTTCAACCTTTTTTCTGTTCCAGTGTTCCTTTTGCGTCACGTTGTGTGATGATAGAATTATATATATTCGGGTTTATAATATAGTAGGCCTATATAATAAATGATATATATATATATAATTTAATTTAATTTAATTTGTTGGAATAAAATTATTTCAATTGTGATAAATCTCTTCCATGACAATGTAAAATATTTTGATGGAAATCAACTGTAAAGTTAACCAAGAATGGTAGGCCTATATAATCTGCAAGAATTGTAACAATAAAGGCCCGGGGTAAACGTGAGATTCCATGGGGTCCTTCAGATGAGATAAAAAATATCTATATATATTGTGAAATAATTGTTTACCCCATATCGCTCAGCCCTACCAACATGTGCCCTTCTGTTGTACCTTTTGATTAATTGGTTGTAAAACAGGGTATGAAAAGGCTTGAACTGATCACAAGATCCAGTATGAAATTAAAGTTTTAATTTCAGACATGTAGATATCAGCCTTTAAGGCATTTTGTTATTCTATTTCATTTTTGTTCAATTCAACCACAAAGAATAGACCACAAAATTGCAATGTACTGTGTAAATCCAAAGAAAACCTAATACAAATATTAAAATAAAAAACGTTGACATTGAGATACTTACTTATCATGTGTCATAAGCCTACTGTATAAGAATAATCTTAAAGGCAGCTTTCTGTAACTTACGATTACCACAGGTCACGTGTTAGGGATATCATTTTTTTCATGTGGTTTTAATGGTGGCATAAATTATAACATTAGAATAACAACAAAACAACAAACTGTAAAATTAAATGTGGAAATGGTGCCATCGACTTTGTTTGTGCATGCACATAAAAATGTTGAAGCAAAATAAGATTTAGGTAAGCATAGACAATCGACTCTTAATCAAATGTTATGTCAAAGGAAAGTTTGCATTATCAATGTTTGGTCTCCTCTTTGCCAAGTAATGCACAGGCTGCCAAGGGCAGCATGGACATTACTTGGTCACTCACATCTGGTGCAGCTGTGAGCTACAGGCATAAAATCAAGACAAATTTAGTCAAACTCAGTAAACTAGACACAATTGTTCTTGTATAGCTGTCCTTGCACACTTTTTCATTTAGCTTGACATGTTATTCAACTGTTCTTCAGCATAAGATATGTGTGTGTGAACAGAAAATATTAAATTCTTACCTTTTTTCTTTTTCCAGGGACTGAACTGAAGACGCTGGGATCCACCAGCTGGGATGCAACAGGACATTTTTACAACCCTGACTCAGCAGCAACTGCTGAGCTAGCCTCTCTGCAGCTTAAGGACAACTTCAGCTTGATCGAAAACTGAGGGGAAATAACCTTTAGGGTCTATTTGTGTTTCCCTGTCCCTGTTATATACCTTGTGAATCACTGTTCTAAATGGGAGATGCCGACCAGTCTTTGTTTGTCGTTTAATTTTTTGAAATAGCCCTTTACATAGTTCTTCTAATTAGGCAAAATGTCCATAGTGGGATTGTGATTAGTAAATTATATACCATGGCTGTATTTCATTTGTGCTGCACCATAAGCCTTGTACATACAGCCACCAGCTTGTTTCAACGTATCTCCTGTCATGGCATTTATTCCTATGTCCACCTGTACAAGTGGAAGCATTTGGATAGGTTATCGCCTTGGACCATGGAGAGTTTTAGGGTGTGCATGTGAGTTTATGCTGTGTATTCATCTTTTTTTGGTGCTCTTGGTCCTTTGTGAAATAATTTGGTTGGCCTAGGCCACAATGTTTCATTGTGTAAGGTTGTGTTTCGTACACTTGTTGGGTTTTAGTTCTTTCGTTGAAAGAAAATTGGCAGTGGTAAGATTGCGTACCTGTAAAGCAGCCCTTGAATAGCGTTTTGGTGTGGCTTGATATAAGCACGTTTGTGAGGGAGTAGGCTTTTTTGCTCATGCTGTCTATTGTTGGCAGGCTTGGATGTAATCCCAAGTGGTTATTGTGCTTGTTTTTTGTCTGTGTGAAGACAATTGGTTCATGTTAAATGGCTTGACTCTTGTTTGGTCTTTATCAGCAAACTTGATTGAAAGCTGTGTTTTCACTGTAATTATGCTTTGACCAGGGGATCAATGTAGCCCTGAGGTTAACTACTCATATTCTCATTTGGCTGCATTGTGTTTGGGTGCAGCCAGCACCTGGAAGTTCAGACAGTTGCATATCTATTTTACGGCATTCAAATTGTGGTAGACATTACTCTTGATCTTTGGGGTTTCCCCTGCAACACTTAATTGACACATGAACTGATGTTGGATTGGCACCACTTTCTGATCGAATAATTTGTTATATACAATAATAATTGAATTATATTTAAGCTGGTGTAATGTATGGTTATTTTCTCATGTAATTCCATACAACATTTTGGTTCTATGGAATCTGTTTTGTGATTCAACAAGAATATAATAATGGAAGATAATAGAATAATGTGGTGTTTTAAGGTTTATTAGTCTGCGGTAGAATGAATGTATTAAAGCAACACAGCACTCGTGATCGTGGGGTGGCTATCTGGCTAGCCACTCAACCTCAGAACCTTGAGGTTGCAGCCAAACAAAATACCCGTGATTATATCATTGCCCAACCCCACTCTCACTCACAATTTCAAATTGCTTGACCTTATTTCAGCCTTGGTAACTGAATACTAAGTTATGCTCAGGTTGATTGTCAGTTCTCAATCTTATCCTGTGGGTCATGTGCACTGCTGTTGTTTTCTTGTAACTTAAAATTGACAGCATAAGACAGCATTAACATTAGTTTGGATTGGATTCTGATTAGCAGTCACTGTTTTGGCTGCACTCTCAGCCTCTATGCTCTGTCCTGGTTGACCAATGTATACCTTCAATGTGGGTTGTTCACTTGAATCTGTGAAACGCATGAATTTACTTCAAATGTTGTGTTAATAGAAATAATTGTGATTTGGTCTAATTTAAAATAAATGTATCAATTCTGTATCTGAATATGTGTATATATATATTGCTATTTTTCAACTAGGTCAGAGTTTGTGGAAATGAGAATTGTTTTGTAGTTCTGGATGGTCAACATTAATTCTAGTTGAGCACAAACATTTTTTGTGGGAATTGAGTCATCACTAAGTAGAAAATTAACAATAGGCCTTTCGTGCTGGACACGAAAACAGCCTGTGTAATTCTGAAGTTTGACATTACGGTAAGTAAATGACCACAACACTACGTCGCCGCGATATTACTTGCGTTACCAAG
>CAMQSH010000213.1 GCA_947036575.1 uncultured Brevinema sp.
AGGATTTTTCATCTTCTCAATTATTAGGATTGAAGGGGCTTTTTACTTATTTAGAAGAAAATCATTTTTCAGAAGATAGTATAAAGCATTTACAGACTCCTATACAGTTTGAAAAAATGGACACCATGTTTATGAATGAAGATACGCTTAGACATCTGGAGCTTGTTCATAATGCCAAAGATTTTTCGACAAAGGGAACATTGTTTGCTATCCTAAACAAAACAAAAACAATGCCTGCCGCTCGAAAATTAAGACGATTGTTAGTAGCACCTTCTGCTCAATTGGCGGATATTTTGAGGCAACAAGCTCGTACAGAATATTTTATGAATCTTTCTGGAGGCTGTGAGTCTATTCAAGATGTCCTAAAAGGAATGAGCGATTTAGAGCGATTGACGGCTCGTTTGATAACAGGAAAAATTCTTCCTAGGGAATGTTTGGCACTGGTTGATACCGTAGAAAGATCAGAAAAAATAAAAAACTTTCTCAAATCAGCTTTGCCCTTTAGTGATTATATGGCTACTTTGACACCTTTGGAAGATCTCTGTGCTATGATTTATTCTATGATTAACCCAGAATGCTCGAATGTAATAAATGGTAATGTCGTACGATTGGGTATTAATACAGAGTTGGATTCTTACAAAGATATCCTCGAAAATGGAAAAAAATATCTCATACAATTACAAGCAGAAGAAAGAATCAATACAGGAATTAGCACTCTAAAAATTGCTTTTAATAAGATTTTTGGTTATTATATAGAGATATCGAAGGTTGCTTCTAAAAATGCTCCTGAACATTACATACGCAAACAAAGTCTTGTGAATGCAGAGCGCTTTTCTATTCCTATATTAGATGAATTTGAAAAAAAAATATCTAAAGCAGAAGAATCTATATTTCGCCTAGAAAGAGAGATCTATGAACAATTTGTACTAGATCTACAAGCCTATTATTCCAAATTAATACCTTTGAGTGAATTTATCACAGAGGCAGATCTGAGAAGTGCTTTAGCTATTGTTGCGAGAAATAACAGATATAAAAAACCCACATTAAACGATAAATTTGATTGGGACATAAAAGAGGGCAGACACCCTGTCATCGAAAAATTATTAATAAAAGAAATATTTGTTTCTAATGATACTAATATCAATAAAAATTCTAGGATCTCTATTGTTACAGGTCCTAATATGGCAGGTAAATCTACTTACCTAAGGCAGAATGCACTTTTTGCAGTAATGGCTCAAATAGGCAGTTATTTGCCTGTTGATTCGGCAACGATGGGAGTGGTAGATCAGATATTTACCAGAATAGGGGCTTCCGATGATTTGGGTGCTGGTCGTTCGACTTTTTTTGTAGAAATGCAAGAAGCTGCAATGATTATCGATAAGATCTCCCCAAAAAGTTTGGTGATTATGGATGAGCTTGGGAGAGGGACTTCCACTTTGGATGGTTTATCTCTGGCTTGGGCTATCTTAGAACATTTATTACTGCACCCAAATAAGCAAGGTAAAGTATTGTTTTCTACCCATTATCATGAATTGACAGAGATTGCTCGTTTTAATGGTGTGAAAAATTTGTGTATGGCGATTAAAGAAAATAAAGGTAAGCCTGTTTTTTTACGCAAAGTGATAGAGGGCAAAGCTTCTAAAAGTTATGGAATACATGTTGCTGAAATGGCAGGAATTGATACTGGGGTGATTCAACGATCTACGGATATTTTATCACAATTAGAAAAGGGAACTTTTTTTACTGCAAAACAAGTTCAAATAGAAAGTGGCAATTTATTTAATAAAGAAGATATACATAGCTTTCAAAAGGATAAACTTTTTGAATTTGTTTCTAGTATAGATCCCAATTCACTAACACCTTTGGATGCCTTAAGAATTATTTATGAATTAAAATCAATAGAAAGGTTAAACAATGAAGAGTAAAGCACACAGATCAAATATGATTTTTCATGCCTTAGTGATAGGATGTAACCACCTTAATGTGAAAAAATTAGAAGAAATAGCACAATATTATAACTATCATTTATCTTTTTCTTCCTTAGTTAATTCTCTTTCGACGATGAAGTTTTTCCCTATTTTTTTAATTTCACAACGCTATAAAAATTATGAACAAATTATAACAAATATTAAATTAGAATTTCCTAATACTTTGTGTGTTATATTGGTAGAGGATCTTACTGCTATGGACGAAGTCATGGCAACAAAAGAATTGTTTTTTATATTGAATGCTACAAATAGTGAGATGTCCGAATATTTTTTCCATCAATTATGGCATTGGCTCTCTATACTAGGAGCTAAAAAATATAGTTTGGACAATAATAATACACGCACTAATATTGCAGGGGGTACTTTGTCTTTAATAGAAGAGACCTATTGTAAATACGACAAAACATATACCCTTACTAGAAAACAACTAGCAATTTTAAAAGTATTATTAGAGTATAGAGGCGAAAATGTTTCACGGACTATTTTATTAGATAGAATATGGACAGCTGAAGATAAAGTGGTTACGGATAGAGTGATTGATACGAATATTGTAGCACTGAGAAAAATGTTTGACGATGATGGACGAAACCCCAAATATTTACAAACTATTTTTGGTCAGGGATATCGCTTGATGTTGGATTAAAATACTCATTTAATGCTTGATTTAATCTTCTAAAATCATGCTTGCTATGATAGGGTGAAAAATATAATATGTTTTTTTGTATATAAATACCACGCTTCAAAAAAAACTGAGTATCTAAAGCCTTATGACTCTTAGCAAAGCCTTGATAGCAATCAAATTGAGGATGTGAGAATTGCATTATGCTTGATAAAGATAGAGAGGAAAATAATTTAGCCCCTTCAAGATATAAGATACCATCATCAAAGGATGATGGAGTATAGTCAATAGGCACATTACTAGCCAAAACACCTATAGCTTTTCCACCAAAAGGTGAACTAGTGATAAAGTGGAGATATTCTGATTCAAAGGATATCTCTTTTTTGATGCCCTGAGCACGAAATAAAAAGCGACTATGAATTTTTATAGTAGGCACAGAACAATTATTTATTTTTGTTACTTCTAAATCATCATTAAATTCTTCTATTAATAACAAATCAATATCAGTGATTTTTTGAGAAGGATCTATTTTTTTTAAAGAGACAATATTTGATAGAGGTAATAACTGAAGGTATAGGTCTTGAGTAGTGTAACCAATACATATTTTAGTTTTATTGATATTGATCGTATTAATTACAGCAAGAATCATTTCTATAAAAGAAGCATAAAATCCTATATAACTAAAATTAGTAATTTTTTTCCAATGTTTTTGAGCTTTAAAAGCAAATTTATGATAAAATCCACAAGCATTCAATCCAGAAGAAAGAACATTCTTAATGAATTTTGTTAGTCTTTTTGGAGAATGTTCTAAAATAGTACCTTTATTTAGATCAAAATCAGTATATTTATTTTCGTCAATATCGTAGAGATATACACCCTTAGCTTTTTTTAATATAAAAGCTTTAGTGTTAGTAGGTAGTTGCTCCAGATGGCTAAGGGATTGTTTGAGAGAATATTCCTCAGGATTTGGGAAGTGAGACATGAATTCCTCTTATTTATAAATTTATTAATCTTGATCTTATTCTATTTAGGTAAATTCCATGAGGATACCATATCTTTTTTAATATAAGTGTTTTCTAAAACTAGTTGATAATTTTCTTCTATAAAAGGTAAAAAATTATCAGGGGCAGATCCTACTAATCTTGAAATTAAAAATCGAGAGATAATAGATAGTAATCCAAA
>CAMQSH010000214.1 GCA_947036575.1 uncultured Brevinema sp.
ATGATAGGCTATGCTAGTAGTACAGTCACTATTAAAAATACTGCTAACATTGGTGATATAAGTGGTAATAATGTTGATGATTATGTTGGTGGGATGATAGGCTATGCTAGTAGTACAGTCACTATTGATAATGTTAAAAACACTGGTGATATAAGTGGTAATTATGTTGGTGGGATGATAGGCAGATTTGCTAATACTTCTAGTACATACACGATTAATACATCTCATAGTTACACTCAGAGATTAGTTGGTACATTTGCCGTAAATTCTTTTATAATAAATAACAGTTATTATTTGAGTAATGATTCTCCTGGTATTCTTTGTAATGCTCCACTAACTGCTACTGAGTTTAAAAATCCAGCTAGTTTTGTTGGCTGGGATTTTGATACTATATGGAAAATGGGAACTTCATATCCTGAACTAAGATAACTAAACTAATAATATTAGACTAATAATATTAGACTAATAATATTAGACTAATGATATTAGACTAATGATATTAGATTAATGATATTAGATTAAATTGATAAAATAAAACCCCCATCTCATAACGAGGCGGGGGTTTTTTGATTTGATTTATTTATTTGAGACTCTTTAAATATTAGTTCTTGTGCTGATTTCTTCTTTTACTTTTTTGATAAAATCTTCTACAGACAAGGAAGCCTCTTCGCCTCTTGTATAATGTCTCGGTGATACGGTGTTTTCTGCTACTTCTTTTTCACCCAATACGATAATATAAGGTGCTTTTGACATAGTTGCTTGACGGATTTTGTACCCTAACTTTTCGTTGGATTTATCGATCTCTGTTCTAATACCAGCTTTTTTGAGAACATTTCTGATCTCAGCACTGTATTCATTGAATTTTTCAGAAACAGGTAAGACTCTTACTTGTACTGGTGCTAACCAAACAGGAAATTTGCCCCCAAAATGCTCTATCAAAATCCCAGCAAATCGCTCTAAACTACCATAAATCGCTCTATGTATCATCACCAAAGTATGTGCCGCTCCGTCAGATCCCGTATAGGTCATATTAAAACGCTCTGGTAAATTCATATCTAACTGAATTGTACCACATTGATGAGTGCGTCCTAGTGCATCTTTGAGATGATAGTCAATCTTAGGACCATAAAATGCTCCATCGCCTGCATTAAGCGTATATTTTTTACCAAATCTATCTAAAGCAGATTGTAATGATTTTTCTGCTAAATTCCACATTTCATCAGAACCTATAGATTTTTCAGGACGAGTAGAAAATTCTATAAGATAATCAAAACCATAAGCTGCATAAGTTTTGTCTACAAGATCCATTGCGTTGACTATTTCATCTTCTATTTGTTCCGGAGTCATAAATACATGGGCATCATCTTGTGTAAATCCACGCACACGAATAAGTCCATTCAATTGTCCTGACCGTTCATACCTATGAACTTTACCAAACTCAGCGACTCTTAGGGGTAATTCTTTATAAGAATGAGGCTCACTATTATACCATATAATACCACCAGGGCAATTCATTGGTTTTAGAGCGAGTATCTCATCTTCTTTAGTAGAAGAGAAGAACATGTTTTCTTTATAGTTTTCCATATGTCCTGAAGTTTCCCACAAAGAAGTTTTTAACATAGTAGGTGTTTCGATTTCTATATAATCTCGTTGATCTAGTTCTTCTCTCATAAATTTGAGCATTTCGTTTTTGAGTACCATTCCATTAGGATACCAAAATGGTAAGCCCAATCCTTCTTCATGAAAACCAAACAATTTTAATTCTTTTCCTAGTTTACGGTGATCTCGTTTTTTAGCTTCTTCTATATTAAAAAGATAAAGCTCTAGCTCTTCTTTTGTTGCCCAAGCAGTACCATAAATACGAGTAAGCATTTTGTTGTTTTCAGATCCTCTCCAATATGCACCAGCAAGAGTTTGTAATTTAAAAACTTTTAATGCTCTTGTGTTAGGAACGTGTACTCCACGACAAAGATCTAAAAAATCACCTTGTTTGTAAATACTGACAGGCTCATCGCCTTTGATAATATCATTTAATATTTCTACTTTATAGATATCATTTTGTTCTGTAAAATATTTAATCGCATCAGCTTTTGACCAAATCTCTCTAGTAATAGGAAGAGACTCTTTGGTTATTTTTACCATTTCTTTTTGAAGAGCTGGCAAATCACTTTCTCCGAATTCCCCTACAATATCAAAATCATAATAAAAACCATCTTTCGTTGCAGGACCCATTGCAGCTTTTGTGCCAGGACGAAGACGAATCAAAGCTTGTGCCATTAAGTGAGCCATAGAATGTCTATAAATCTCTAATCCTTTTTCATCTTGAGCTGTTAAAAAATCTACTTCTTTAGTATCATTAATAGCAGTACTAAGATCCATCTCAACACCATCAGCCAATACGGCAATAGCACCGTCTAGTTTTTCGTGTACTCCTAGTTTTTTTGCAAGATCTCTATCTTCTCTCAAGATTTTTAAGACCTCAGCAAATGTCTGCTGACCATTGGTCGACTGACCATTCAAGGCATATTCACCTTGTGGAAATTTTAAAAGACTCATAGTCTACTCCTTAACCCCCTAAACAACAGGGCAGTTTTTGTATTTTTGTGTTTTATTATCTATAAAAATTTATTTGTTATCAATCTAAAATAGGCAAAGAATTTATTAAATCTTTTGTAGCATCAGATGTAAATGTCGTATATTGTCCTTTTATCAAAACAATCTCCAATTTTAATAAAGCCCCTTCTTTGTTCTCAGAAAACAAATTCACAATATCTTTTATCAAAATAGAAGGATCTATTTTAATTGCCATTGTAATGTTCATCTCTTTAGAAATTTCTATTAAGTATACATTTGATATAGTGCTTCTTAACGTTCCATTGTCATAGATATTCAAAACATCTACAAGTTGAATTTCATCAGCACGAAAAATAAAATTCCCTCCAAAGACATCTTCTTTATAAGCTACCATAGATTCACCCATATCATTTGTAAAAACACCCATATCAACTACTTCTTTTAAGGATAATTCGCTGGATTCTTTGTTAGGGAGAGATCCGAACCATTTTTCAAAATCAAAATTTGGCTGACTCCACATAGGTGGACTTAATAAAATAAGTAAGATTAATAATTTATGCATCTTTATATCTCCTTAACTCCCTAAACAACAGGGTAGTTTTTTTTGTTTTTATATTAGAATATTGTTTTAGTTTTTAGTCTGAACATTGATGATAATGTTTACAGCTTATTAAATGATCATTAGTCATTCCTATGGCTTGCATATAAGAATAACAAATCGTAGATCCTACAAATTTAAAACCTCTTTTTTTTAAATCCTTACTGATTTTATCAGATATTGGTGTTGTATCAGAGATGTTATACAGGCTAGTAAGTGCACCACCTAAATGATTGTTTCGTGTAAACTCGTATTCTTTTTTATAATCATTATATATATTATTTTCTTCTAAAAATGATTTTGTATATAGTACGATCATACCATAATCATAAAATCTATTTATACATGTAGATACAGCTGCTTTAGCAGACACAGAATTAACATTTTTACGATATGCGTAGGTTTCAGCTTCTATATGTATTAAAAAATGTATTAATAAGAACATTAAAGAATCTTCCGCATGAGCAATTTTTAAATTCCTGGGGGTAATCTCTAAAAATTTATGAATTATAGATATAGAAATTAAAGACCCCGGTTTTGCAGTTCTATGCTGGTAGTTCATCCATTTTTTTAATATTTCTTTTCCTTTTATTTCTG
>CAMQSH010000215.1 GCA_947036575.1 uncultured Brevinema sp.
ATAGATAGATAGATAGATAGATAGTACTTTATTGATCCCTTTAGAGGTTACCCTCAGGGAAATTGAGGTTCCAGCAGCAGCACAACACCGATCATACATTAAAAGGCACAGATAGATATAGAATATAAAAGTAAGTATATAAAATATAAAATATAAAGTGCAGTCAGGGCTAGAACAACAGTAATAAATATATATAAATACATCAATCTTAATCTAAATTAATCTAAATTTTTCTAAATGTTTTCCCCACCACCCCTCCCCCTTCCCCCCAGTGCAGAGTTATAGAGCTTGATTGCTCGGGGGACAAAAGAGTCCTTTAGTCTGTTTGTCTTGGTTCTGGGGAGAAGCAGCCTTCCACTGAACCGGCTTCTCTGTGAGCTGATGACAGTGTGCAGAGGGTGGCAGGCATCATCCATGATAGCCAGCAGTTTGTTCAGAGTTCTCCTCTCAGCAACTGTCACCAGGGAGTCCAGTTTGCTACCGACCACAGAGCCAGCTCGCCTGATCAGCTTTTCCAGCCTGTTGGAATTCCTCTTTGATGCCCCCCCCCCCCAGCACACCACAGCATAAAAGAGAACACTGGCAATCACAGTCTGATAAAACATGCCCAGGAGTTTCCTGCAGATGTTAAAAGAACGCAGCCTCCTCAGAAAGTACAGCTTGCTCTGGCCCCTTTTGTACAGGTGGTCTATGTTGCATGACCAGTCCAGCTTATTGTCCAGCCACACCCCAAGGTACTTGTAGTTGCCTACAATCTCCACCTCGTCGTCCACGATCGACACTGGACGTGGGCGTGGTCTGGACTTCCCAAAGTCTATGACCAGCTCCTTGGTCTTCGAGGTGTTGAGCTGTAGATGGTTTCTTCCGCTCCAGGCAACAAAGTCACTTATCAGGCTCCTGTACTCATCCTCTCCATCATCCCTAATACATCCCACAATGGCCGTGTCGTCGGCAAACTTCTGGATGTGACACAGCTCCGAGCTGTAGCCGAAGTCTGAGGTGTATAGGGTGTAGAGGAGAGGGGCCAGCACTGTCCCCTGTGGTGCTCCTGTGCTGCTGACCACAGTGTCAGATGTGATGTCCTTCAGTCTGACATACTGCGGTCTGTTGGTGAGGTAGTCGGAGATCCAGGATACCAGGCAGGTGTCCACTTGCATCCTTGTCAGCTTGTCCTGCAGCATAAGGGGCTGGATGGTGTTAAAAGCACTTGAGAAATCCAGAAAAAGGATTCTCACTGAGCCACTTCCCTTATCCAGGTGAGAATAGGTGCGATGTAGAAGATACAGGATGGCATCCTCCACACCAACAGCCGTCCGGTAGGCAAACTGTAAGGGGTCCTGGGCATGCTGCACTTGGGGTCTGAGGAGACTGAGGAGGAGCCGTTCCAGTGTTTTCATCAGCTGTGAAGTGAGTGCTATTGGTCTGTAATCGTTCAGCTCGCTGGGCCGGTTCTTTTTTGGAACTGGAACGATACAGGATGTTTTCCATAATGTAAGCACTTTACCTTGCTGGAGGCTGAGGTTGAAGACATGCTGTAGTGGCTCACCCAGTTCAGCAGCACAGGCCTTAAGCAGCCGAGGGGACACCTTGTCTGGGCCTGCAGCTTTCCCTGGGCGAAGCTTCCTCAGTTCCCCCCTGACCTGGTCTGAGGTTATGCAGGGAGAGAGCTGTGGGGAAGGAGTGGGGGGGCAGGGGGGGGACAGAAAGCTGTGGGGAAGGAATGGGGGGGGGGGGGGGGGGGGGGGGGGGGGGGGGGGTGGGGGGGGGGGGGGGGGGTTCGTGGGCTGGTCAAACCGATTAAAAAAGATGTTAAGTCTGTTTGCCTCCTCCACTGTCCCCCTTGCTGTTGTTACAGACCTCGTCTTGTGGCCCGTGATGGTATTAACACCATCCCAGACCTCCCTCATCTGACCCGCACTCAGCTTCTGCTCCACCTTCCTCCTGTAGATGTCCTTTGCCTCCTTTAGACATTGTTTCACCTCCCGCTGTGCTGTTTTTATTGCCTCCCTGTCCTTGCTCCTAAAAGCCACCTTCTTCCTGTTAAGAACAGCTTTAACCTCTTGAGTAACCCAAGGTTTGTTGTTTGGGTAGCAGTGTACAGTCTTGGCAGGGGCAACCATGTCCAAGCAGAAATTTAAATAATCTGTCAGACAGTGTGTCTGCCCCTCCAGGTCCTCACCGTGAGATTTCAGCAGCACATCCCAGTCCGTGGCTTCAAAGCAGTCTCTCAGGGCGTCTTCCACTTCAGGTGACCACTTCCTGATGGTGCGTGTTGAAGTGGACTGTCTTTGTACCAGGGGAATGTACTGTGGCTGTAGGTGGACCAGGTTATGATCAGACTTCCCAAGAGGAGGGAGAGGGGTGGCTCTGTATACATCCCTCATGTTGGTGTACAGTAGATCAATCGTCCTGTTGTTCCTCGTGGGACAGTCCACAGCCTGATGGAAAGCAGCCAGGGTGGAGTCCAGGGTTGCATGATTGAAGTCCCCAGAAATGATGATGAACGCCTCTGGGTACTGTGTCTGCAGCCTTGCTGTCACTGTATGGATCTTCTCACAGGCAGTTGGTGCATCGGCGCTTGGGGGGATGTAAACACAGAGCGCAATCACGTGACTGAACTCCCTCGGTAGATAATATGGCCGCAGGCTAACAGCTAACAGTTCCAAATCCTTGCAACACAAGACGTTTTTCACAGTGACATGTCCTGGGCTACACCAGCGGTTGTTGACATAGATGATGAGCCCCCCACCTTTGCGTTTTCCGCAAGCGTTTGTGTCTCTGTCGGCTCTTACCGCAGTAAAACCCGGCAAGTCCACGTTAGCGTCCGGTATCAGGTGAGTTAGCCACGTCTCTGTGAAGATGTACAAACAGCTCTCTCGGTAGATCCGCTGGTTGTTGAGTGCAGACAGCTCGTCGATCTTGTTTGGCAGCGAGTTGACATTCCCCATTGTGATGGTGGGGATCGATGGTTTAAACCGCCTCCGGTTGTTCGCTAGCCTAGCCTTTAGCTTAGCACCAGCCTGACAGCCTCTGTAACTCCTCTTCAGTTCTGCCGGTATGTGGTGTCGGACTCCGTCTTTTGCCATTGTCTTTAGAGCCAGCAATTCCTCTCCAGCATAAACAAAACGACGACTTCTTGATGTAAAGTTAGAAATATCCATGTCGAGGAGGAAAACAAAAGAAGAAGAAGAAAAAAAACACTCGGTGCTGTGGAGCAACTGGAAAGGCTGCCGTCTCTACAGCGCCATCTTGCTAAAAAGATGACAATCACAGCTCATCTGTTCTTCTCAGGATGTTGGAATTTCTTACAGGAACCGCAGAGATAAAATGACTTGGAACAAAACAGGATTGATAGACTGTCGGAATAAAGGGACTAAAAAGTGTCGGACCGGCAGCGCGTCGGACCGGGAGCGCGTCGGACTGGGAGCGTGTAACGGATATTGCCGGTGTTCCAGGTTGAGACTCAACATGGAGCTTGGGGAGATTTTGAATCTCTTGGTGCTCGGTGTGAACGTCTTAAATAGAGCCGGTAGTTTAACTAGCACCGACTGTCGTGTGATGAACTTGGCCGGCCGTGAAGTCATAGTCAAGCCTGGGTTTGACAGGCGATCAGTCATTGAATGAAGAGGCCATGAACAGCTTCAGACTTTCCATGGGGGAAGCAGAGTATTCTCCAACCTGACTGGGATTGTAAGGTCTAAAGGTTGTTGTTGTGGACTGACCTCGGCCTGTCGTCAGTCTGACCTAATTCTGAAGGCA
>CAMQSH010000216.1 GCA_947036575.1 uncultured Brevinema sp.
GAGAGTCTGGAAATAATTTTCAAGGACTCCTTGATATTTATAGTATCCCTAAAAAAACTGCTTCTTTTGCTTTAGCTTTTGTTAATAAAAAAGGAAAAGTCATCTCTCAACCTTTTAAACATCCTGATTTTAACGAACTGAATCAAATAAGTTTAGAACAATTTTTGGATATATCACCATCTAGAAATATTATGCTTCAATATGAAGTCAGCGGAACTTATGAAAAACCTGATGTCAAATTAGGTGGCTTTCATTTTGTGAGATAATATATTCTCCCCCTATTTATAAATAAAAAAGGACGAGGCATAGAGCTTCGTCCTTTTTGGTATTCGTTGACAAATTGATTTTTAGAAGTTATGATAATTCATAAATATATAGATAATACAATTTTTGGGAGATTTATATGAGTGTTTATCAAATATTAAAAGAAAATACAAAAAGAATAGTACCATTTTTTGAGAATTGGCAAGAAACTATGATTTGGTCTTACTTACAAGGATATATGGGAACGGCATGGGCAGATAGTAACAGAAAACCTAAATCAGTACAGATTGTTATAGCAGATTTCTGTTTTTTTGCAGGAGAAATAAATAAAGCATTAGTCCAAAATAAACCCCCACAATATAATTCTGATTTTATTATTATGATACCTCAAAATGAAGAATGGTCAAAACTAATTAAAGAAGTATATGGAAAAAATGCAAAAAAAATAACTCGGTATGCTATAAAAAAGGAACCTGATATTTTTGATGTTAAAAAGCTTACAGAAATTACTAGAGCAGTAAATAAAGACTATGATATTCGACTGATAGATAGAAAAATATATGATGATACAAAAAAAAATAAGTGGTCTGAAGATCTTTGCTCTCAATTTGAAAATTATGATGAGTATAATAAAAACGGATTAGGTGTTGTTGCATTACATAATGGAGAATTGGTCTCTGGGGCATCTTCTTATACTGTGTATCGTGATGGGATAGAGATAGAAATTGATACAAGAGAAGACTATAGGCGAAAAGGACTGGCATTAATCTGTGGAGCAAAATTAATTCTTGAATGTATTAAAAGGAATCTATATCCAAGTTGGGATGCACACAACAAGGAATCTGTTGCATTGGCTGAAAAACTTGGTTATAATTTTGATAAAGAATACACCGCTTATATAATTTATGATTATGGCACAAAATAATCATCATTAACTTTTTTGTGCTATTAGTATTTTCGGTTGCTATATCAGACATGCTTTTGAGAACAATAGTTGATTTGACAGGTACAGTATGATGTCGTAAAATAAAAAAGACTCCCAATTTAATGGAAGTCTTTTTTATTTTATATTATCTATTTGTTATTAGATTTTTTGAATCTATTAATAAGATTATTCGTAGAAGAATCATGAGTATTAATAGGATTTGTGCCGTCTAATTCAGGAAGGATTTTACTAGCTAGTACCTTACCAAGCTCAACACCCCACTGATCGTAGCTAAATACATTCCAGATCACCCCTTGAACAAAAATCTTATGTTCATACATAGCCACTAACATCCCTAATAAATAAGGAGTCATTTTGGTGAATAAAAAGGAATTTGTTGGCCTATTACCAGCAAACACTTTGAAGGGTGCTAATTCTTTAATTTCTTCTTCAGATTTGCCCATTGCTTTTAATTCTACAATGACTTCTTCTTTGGATTTACCTTTCATAAGGGCTTCTGTTTGTGCAAAATAATTAGATAATAAAATTTCGTGATGATTGCCGATTTTGTTGAGTGTTTGTATAGGTGCTAAAAAGTCACAAGGAATTAATTTTGTACCTTGGTGGATTAATTGATAAAATGCATGTTGTCCGTTTGTTCCAGGTTCTCCCCAAATAATAGGTCCTGTTTGATAAGAAATACTTTCTCCATCTCTGGAGGTGGATTTACCATTTGACTCCATATCTCCCTGTTGAAAATATGCTGCAAAACGATGTAAATATTGATCATAAGGTAAAATTGCTGAACTTTCTGCTCCAAAGAAATTGTTATACCATATCCCTAATA
Organism: uncultured Brevinema sp.; assembly: GCA_947036575.1. Lineage (GTDB taxonomy): Bacteria > Spirochaetota > Brevinematia > Brevinematales > Brevinemataceae > Brevinema_A. The sequence goes on from CAMQSH010000216.1 coordinate 2,037, forward strand.
ATGCCATAATAACAGGAATATTTTTATCAAAATCTGTTTTTTCAAAATGTTTATCCATTGCATGAGCACCCTGAAGGAGGTCATCAAATTTGTCAAATCCTAAGGCTAGGGCAATAGGTAGCCCCACAGCAGACCAAAGAGAATACCTTCCCCCTACCCAATCCCAAAAGCCAAACATATTAGCGGTATCAATACCAAATTTAGAAACAAGATCTTTATTTGTAGATACGGCAACAAAATGTTTAGATACAAAAGATTCATCTATTGCTTTTTGTAGAAATAATGTTTTTGCTGTATTTGCATTAGTCATTGTTTCTTGTGTGGTAAATGTTTTTGATGCTATGATAAATAAAGTTGTTTCCATATCTAAATTTTTCATCGTTTCTACTATATGAGTTCCGTCAATATTAGAAACAAAATGTAACTTGAGTTTAGTATTATAATATTTTAAAGCTTCAACAACCATAACGGGACCTAAATCAGATCCACCAATACCGATATTCACAACATCTGTGATTGGCTTTCCTGTATATCCTTTCCATTCTCCAGAACGGACTTTTTGTGTAAAGGTATCCATACGCCCAAGAACTTCGTTAATCTCAAGCATAACATTCCTACCATCAACGATTACAGGAGTATTGGATTTATTTCTTAAAGCTGTATGTAACACCGCTCTATTTTCAGTAACATTGATATAATCACCAGCAATTTGTTTGGTGATAGCATCTTGTAGATTAACTTCTTTTGCCAAATCAAGCAATAAGCTCATCGTTTCTTCATTAATACGATTTTTTGAGAAATCAAATAATAATTCTTCAAATTGAATATGAAACTTATCAAATCTTGTTGTTGTTTGTTTGTCTTCTTCTGCAAACATATTTTTCATTTCTATATTTTTCATTTGTTCGAAATGAGTTTGTAATTTTTTCCAAGATTCTAAGCTAAGAGGATTTTTATTTAAAAGCATTTATTACTCCTAATTTTATTTTATAATTATATTATACTACATTTTATTTATAATACCAATTTACTATTAATAAAATTGAAAATTAGTACGATTATAAATAAAAGAATTAATAATCATTATTCTATTTATAAGTAGGTATTCCATGACAGAAGTCCAAAAAACTAGCCAAGAAGTCATAACTCTTTTAGGCAAAAATAATAAAACTATATTTACAGCAGAGAGTTGTACTGCAGGATTAGTATCTGCTAGCCTTGCTGATATTCCTGGAGCATCAAAAGTACTATTGGGTGGAGTGGTTAGTTATAGTAACTCTATAAAAGAATCTATTCTTCAAGTCAGATCTGAGACTTTAGAGAATTTTGGTGCTGTGAGTTTTGAATGTGCCATAGAAATGGTCAAAGGTGCTTTATTCATTTCTCAAGCAGATTATGCGATCTCTATCACGGGTATTGCTGGTCCTGACGGAGGCACTGAAGAAAAACCTGTAGGCACTATCTACACAGCTATCTTATCAAAAGATGGTGGTTGGGCACAAAAATTCTTACTAGAAGGATCTAGAGAAGAGATCCGTACACAAAGTGTAGAATTAGCATTAAAAATGTTATTGTCGACAGAACGAGAAGATGATTTTTTTGATTTACGCCTAAGAGATGCAAGAGAAATATAATTTTTCTTGTTTAGGTTCGATTTTTTTTATTTCTTTCGATTTCTTCTAAAATTTTGAAAGCAATTTCCAT
>CAMQSH010000217.1 GCA_947036575.1 uncultured Brevinema sp.
ATTCATTTTTATCCAAATCCAAAGATTGCTCTTAAATCATCTGTAATTGTAGGACAAAAAAACACAATAGCATGTAATAAAACATATGTAGAAAATACAAAAGATAATATTGTTAACCCATTAGGCGTATGGCCATCAGATCATAAAGTAGTGATTACTATATTTAATTTTGATCCAAAAAATAAATAAAACCAAATCTATAAAAAGAAAATTTATTACTATAAAAAACCACACTCTTAACAGAGTGTGGTTTTTTATAGTAAAGGTTATTTTACTAAAATATAAAATTTTTTCTACATTATTGAGCGTGAATATTTTCCCAAACACGAGAATGAATAATTAATGCGTCTTTATCAATAGCTTTAATCATTTCTAAACGATCTAGTTCTTCATATAAAACAGGAGATTCTATTGTTATTAGCTCTCGTGCAGGAACATTAAGTGATAAACCACTAATATATGTGATAATACGAGCATAAATATCGGGACGATGAATAAAGTTAATAAACTTCATTGCTGCTGTTTTATTAGGAGAATCTTTTAAAATAACAAAATTATCCGTCCACATAGTACCACCTTTGTCAGGTACAACAAACACTGTGTTAGAAAATTTTTCAGGACTAAGATGAGGGACTATTGTTCCTAGGAAACCTTGGACAATATCTACTTCTCCATTAGCATAAGCTAATTGAAAGGAATCAGAGTCAAATCGGAGAATATTTTTTTTCCAAATAGTAATTAATTCACTAACTTCTGCCATTGCTTTGTCACTAGATTCTCCAAGTTCATAACCTGAAAGTAAAAGTGCTGGTCCTATTACTCCACGCATATCATTAAGTAGTAACATTCTTCTTTTGTAGGTAGAGTTACTAAAGATTTCAAAACCTTTGATGTCGTTACTTACTTTAGTTTTGTCATAAGCAATAATAGTTGGTCCAAATGCAAAAGGAACAATGTAATCATTATTAGGATCAATTGATTCAATATGTTTTAAGATATTTTGATCTATATTAGTAAAGTTAGGAATTTGAGCTTTATCAAATTGTGCGATTAAACCTTCTTTTACCATAATTTCAGCATAGTCTAATGAAGGGGTAATAATATCATAACCTGTTGGATTAGCTTTGACTTTTGTATAAACCTCTTCATTTGAAGACATAGCATCTTCAATGATTTTAATACCTGTTTCTTTTTCGAAATCATCATAAATATCTTGTGGGATATTACCTATCCACATATAAATTCTTAAGCTTTCTTGGGTTTTTCCACAAGAAACTACAAATAATATTAATATTATTAAGGATAAATGTTTCACTAATATTGCCTCCTAGTGATTAGTTGTTTAAAAGTTATCTTTCGTATATAATTTTTCCATCGAATATTGTTTTAATGACACTATTTTTATGGATATCAAATTTATTTTGTTCAAATAGATTTTCTTTTAAAACAATAAAGTCTGCATATTTACCTTCTTCAATAGAGCCTATTTTATCTTGCATTGATAATTGTATTGCCGCATTAATAGTATAGCCTTTGATTAGATTTTCAATAGAAAGCGCTTCTGTTTTACTAGGTAATGTTTCTGTATCGCCTACATATGCTCTTGTATGTCCAACCTGCATATTATGAAAAACATTCATAGCTACTTCACCCAAACCTGTTGGATAATCACTACCAAAAGTAACAAGGACGTCATTATCAATTAAGGAATTAAATTGGTATAAGTTATTATAACGCTCTTCTCCCAATGCTTCCACCAATCCTTCATATGCACCATGCCATATAGGTGTTGTATTAGCAATAATATTACTTCCAGTAAAATTTACTACGGTATTTTTATTAAAGACCTCATTATGAGCAATTGTTTGAGTCCCTGTTGCATTTGGAAATTTTAGCATTGCATTTTTACATACATCTAAAGCTGTATCAATAGTTTTATCTCCAATAGCATGTAAGTGTATACTAAGTCCATAGCTTTTGGCTTTATTTATAGCTTTTTGTAATTCTTCTGTACTATAAAATACCTGTCCTAGCTCACCAGTATCTAAGTAAGGTTCACTAAGGGCAGCATTACGTACTTCTACGGTACCATCAAGCCATATTTTTAGTGTATCCATTCTAACATAATCTGATGTATATTGTTGATTTAATTTATTTAAAATTTCAACAGGATCTTGCTTACTATCATGGCTATTGTAACTATAACTTGTAAAAAATCTAAAAGTAGATTGCTGTTTTTGAGCTAAATTTTCCATATAATTAATAGGTGCTAAACTATTTGTACTAAAAAAATACTCGGATGCATTAAATACAGATGTAATACCATAAGAAGCGAACATATCAAACATTGGTGTCAAATCTGAATCTAATATTTTTTCAAGAAGTCCTAATTTTTTCATAATGGGTATCATTGATTTAGCTTCAACTATCCATCCAGTAGGATTTCCTTCTTTATCTCTTTTGTAATAATCTGATTTAGGGATAGGGTCTTTTGTTTCTTTTGTTATGTTTGCTATTTCTAAAGTTTTTGTATTGACCCACATAGAATGACAACCTTCATCCAAAAATAGTGCAGGTTTGTCTGATATTATCTCATCCAAATCTTTAGCTGTAGGTGTATTATCTCCAAAAATACCTGCAGAAAATCCTACACCTAAAATAAATTCTTTATCTTTATTTTTTTCAGAATATTCTTTGATTGTATCTAGTAATTTTTCTTTGGTGGATAATAGCTCAAATTGTAAGCCTAACTTCATGATCTCACCTATAAATACATGAGTATGTGCGTCAATAAAACCTGGTAACACCATTTTTTTTTCTAAATCAATAATACTTGTATTAGAATCTATTAGTAGGTTAATCTCTTCGTTACTACCTACTTTTATGATTTTATTACCTACCACTAAAATAGCTTCAGCCCAAGCCTGTTTGTCATTAACTGTATATATTTGTCCATTGATAAAAGCTTGTTTTTTTTCTGATACTAGCACTTTCTTTTCCTTTATAGTATTATATAATTATAACTATTATATAATACTATGTATATTATGTCAATACTGAAAATATTTGTATAAGTACAAGAGCTATTGCCTTTAATATATATATAGCTATTTAAAATATAATTTATTTTTAACAGTCTCAAATCCTACTACCCCTCGAACTACTATCCTACAGACACAGATTAATATCCTATCATATAAACTTTGTAATTTTGAAACAATAAATAAGGAATAATATGTTCTCCTACAAGACCTAAGGTACCTATAATCAATATAGTTTTCATTTTATAAAATTATTAGAATTATTATCTTAGAAAAAGATAATAATATCATCCATAAAAACCATTTGAGATTAAAAAGAAAAGTTTGAAGTACCAGCTTGTTTTTTATTACAAGAATAAGGAATACCAATTTTAGAGAAACAAACTATAACTAAAACTCATTCCTCTCAAATAAAGGTATATTTCTTAAGTAGATTTTAACAAATCTAAAATTACTTTAACTATTCACTTACATTTGGAATGTAAAATCATATCACTTATAGAAAGTATTATTTTATAAACAAAATTTCCTATAATTCAAATTAATATAAATACGTATTTATAAAAAAGAATATCTCAAAGCATGGATGTAGGGATAAGACAATAGTGTCAATAATTTCACTTCGTTTATTATCTTGCTATTCTCTAAGCTCTGCATAAGACAATAATTTCGATAATTTCACTTCGTTTAT
>CAMQSH010000218.1 GCA_947036575.1 uncultured Brevinema sp.
AAAAGCTTTAGCTTTGAGCAGGATTACCTTAATGATAAACCCCATAGTAGTACCTTAACGGTAGATTGTGGGGTTTTTTAGAGATATAGGAATGAAATGACTAATAGCTCTTACTCAGCGTAAAAAGTGAAACTTTTAAGCAGAGTTCAGAGATATAGGAATGAAAGTGATCGACATAAAAAAACGAAGTTTTAAATATAAACTTGGGATCAGTCTCCCGCTATGAATAATAGTGTGAGGAGGCTGATTCTACTATAAAATTAAAATTAAGATTTAATGAACAAATTAATAATAATTATTTAATCGTAATAGGTGGTATTTATTGATTGAGTAAGTAGTTATCTACTTGTGAGATTGGGGGTATACCACCTATTGCATTTTTTTTAGAAAATAACGAGTACAAGCTACGATTATGCAATTCTGCAAAATACCTATTGACAAAATATTATAAGTGATTTATACTGTATCTGTTCAAATCCTAGAAGATTAGAAATAATCTTTATTCTATCTTATTGCTTTTAAAATAGTATTGGATTATCTATAGATAATTCTTTTTTATTTTAAAGACACATTTGTGTTATGCATGTAGATATCTTTTTTTCGCATATTTATTTTGTGTTTTATCCAACCATGGGTAAATTTATATAATTGCTCATAGCAGTTTGTATATTTTCCGTGGTTGGGTACTAGATAGAAATATTTAAGATTCGTCTTTTGGGATTTGAACAATACAACTGTTGTGGGTATTTTTTAGAGATATAGGAATGAAATGACTAATAGCTCTTACTCAGCGTAAAAAGTAAAACTTTTTTAAGTAGAGTTACCTTAAACCCTACAGTGGTGTCTTGATGGCACATATGTTGGGGCATGCCCCGCTATGAATAATAGTATGAGGGGGCTGTCTTCATTTTAACAGAATTAAGATCCAATAAATAAATTAATAATAATTATTTATTCGTGATAGGTGGTCTCTATGGGATTGGATGTGTGGTAATTTACGTGTGAAATTGGATAGGATCACCCCCAACTCGTCTGAGAAATGTTCCTTTAGGGGCTTACCACTTATAAAGGAACACCACCTATCACATTTTTAAATATTTTTAAATATTACCTAAATTACTATAAATAAACCTGATATCTATAATATTTTGTATATAATACAAAATATCTATTGACAAAATATCACAATTATTTTATAATAGTCATACTATCATTTCAAGAGAATTATAAATAATTTTCACTTTACCTAAACATGTTGATGTAACTATTCCATCTTACTTGCTTTAAGACTGAACCCTCAGTATATTTATTATAACTGCTCATAGAGCTTTGTATATTTCTGAGGGACATGTTAGGTAGAGATATTTAGGCTTTTCTTTTGAAATGATAGTAATACAAAAACTCTATGAGCATTACTATTTTTTAGAAAACAATCAGTGTTAGCAAAATTAGTTTTTTCTGAGTTCAGAAGACAAATATAAGCTGCAATATTGCTTTCTTATCTAACAATAAAGCGTCAACTTTTAGTAAGATTACTGACAAATTTCATAGTTTTTGTAACTATGATTTTTTATTTTAAATAAATAATAGGAGTGAATAAATAAAATAAATAAATAATTAGAATAAATAAATAATTAAAATGAATAAATTAATCATGATAGATGATATCTATTACTTGGGGAGATTGTCTAAATATAAAATTAGACAATTACCTAAATTTATATTTAAGGATTTTTTATGAAGGTTTTTATTTTATTTTTAGCATCATTTTTAGGTACAATAACAGCACATGCTGTGGCTTTTTATTTGTTAAAAAGCTTTTAAGAAATTATATACTAAATGTATAGTTACTTTATTTTTATATGTGATTTATAAGGCGCTATATCCGTGCGCCTACACTATAAAAAAAAGCCACCTTCATTTAATAGAGGGTGGCTTTTTTAGTTATTCACTAAAAATAATAATAAATCTAGTTTTTAGTAGCGATAACAACTCCAAAGATTGCTAAGTCACCATTTTCAATAGATAAGTCTGTTGTAGTAATTTCTTTGCCTCCTGCGCTTAGATCTAGGTATACATTATCAAGTGTTGCTTTACTAGCACTTAATACGTCAAGTGTTTGTGTATAGTTATTACCACTAATATTAATTACTTTATTTTCGGTAAACTGAATATCTTTTAATGTTTGTGTACCATCGGTAGTTGAAATAGTTATTGTATACACGTCATTAGCTTCTGTAGAGGTGATAGTAACGTCACCAGACATTGCCATAGAAACTCCAGATACTGATATGGTAGCACCATTTTTTGGAGTATAGGTACCGACAGCACCTTCAACAAAAATACTTCTGTACATTATATGTGTTGCTGTTGGAGCATCTGTTGCAGGTTTATCATCCTTAACAGAACATGCTATAACTATTCCTGATACTAAAAGACCAATAGCTAACAGTGATTGAAGATAGTTTTTTTTCTTTGTCATAATTGACTCCTTAAGTGTATATTTATTCATAATAAATACCTTATATTTAATTGAAAACTAATACAAAAAATATATATAGTCAATTTTTAAGAAGGAAATTTTTATTTTAATCTAAAAAAGCCCCTAAAACTAGGAGCTTAATGATATTATAAAAAATAATAAATGTTTTAAGAATCAGAAGAAATATTGAATAAGGCATCTAATAAGGATTCTAAAAATGTTCCTGTCTATCCTGTTAGTTCAAAGGTTTCAGATAGTATATACAAAGCAATAAATAGTTGTGTAAGTGGGAAAATTATATACCCAATGATTCTCATGCTATAATAATAATAATTTTTTATGTTTTTTTAGGAATTCTAGTATATATATTCTCCAAGATTTTTGTTATTTAGTGTTACTATTAATATTTTTCATCTATATTATTTATGTTATATTATCTATATATTGTAGAATCTAGATTATCTTTTAATATAAAGGGTTATTATTCTTTATTAAATATAGTAGTTTTAATACTATATCTTATTTTATTAAAACAAACAATATACCCCTTGACAAAATTTTATAAACTATTTATAATATCAACAGTTCAATTTTCTATAAGAATAAAAATATTCTTATTTTTCCATCTTACTACTTGTTTTAATACTGTACCAATAGTATATTTATACTAATTGCCCATAGGGTATTGTATATTTTCATTGGTACAGTATTAAGTTGTAATATTTAAGATCTGTCTTATAGAAAATTGAACAGTACAAACTCTATGGGCATTACTATTTTTATACATAGCTCGTATTTTTTAGAGAGTATAAAAAGTAAAATTATTGATATTTTTATATAAACCCCCAATTTCACAGTGTATTAAAGAAGAAATATTCTTCTTTGTACATTGTATAAAAACCACCTTCTATAATGGAGGTGGTTTTTATTTTTTATATTGTCTTATTTTTTACTACGTTCGTTCCAAATTTTACAAAGTGTGTTAATATTTTTTGTTTTTTGTTCCTTACGTTTTTTTAATTTATATTTTTCTTTTTCTTCTTTTTTTTGTTTATATATAGGTACAATGATATATTTTACTACACTGGTGCTAATTATAGTACTAATTAATATAATTAAACTGACTGTAGTTGGATGTGCTTCTATCCAAATTATTATTTTATTCATTTTTTCTCCACTAAATATATTAAACTATAATATTTGAGTAGGGTCAACATCTATCTCGATTTTGATTTTATCTTTGGAAG
>CAMQSH010000219.1 GCA_947036575.1 uncultured Brevinema sp.
GTGAAATTATGGATAATGGTGGAATGAACTGGGATAGCGATTATAAAAAAATGCTGGATATTTTCCCTCAATATTTTGAGCTAGGGAATAAACTTCCAGATGAAGATATGGCAGATATTAAAAGAATCATCAAAGTGATCTATAATGGAAATGGAGATGATGAGCCTGAAACTTTAATGAATTATTCTGTTAAATGGATTATGCTAAACCAAACAGTAATACCTATAATTCCTCCAACTTACAAATATAGATAAGATATAATTAGTTTATTTGTAATGTAAGGAGAAGGAAATGAAATTACAACAATAAAAACCACCCTATAGTAGGTAAAAATATGACACAATATATAAGTTATTATAACTCACCTGTGGGCATGCTAGAGTTAATAGCTAATGATGAGCATTTATTAAAAGTGAGCTTTGTACAAAATCTTCAAAAAGCTTCTTATTTCAATCCCATTCTAAAACAAACAGAGCTAGAGCTTGAGGAATACTTTCAGCATAAAAGACAGACTTTTACTATTCCTCTTTATGTAGAGGGGACGGAATTTCAAAATCAAGTATGGGCTGGATTGCAGACTATAGCCTATGGAAAAACTTGTTCTTACAAAGACATTGCTGAAATAATCAAAAACCCTAAAGCTTGCCGTGCTGTCGGTAACGCTAACAACAAAAATCCTATTAGTATTATTATTCCTTGTCATCGTGTTATTGGTGCGGATAAAAAATTAGTTGGTTATGGTGGGGGCTTGGATAAAAAGATCTGGCTTCTAAATCATGAAGAGAAATTCAATCAATAATAAGCTTAAAAATCAAATAAAACCACCTTCATTATAGAGGGTGGTTTTTATATTGATAGTTAAATGATTATAAGGTATAACTTAGATGGATATTATTTAAGGCGTTATCATCTAAGACTCCGTAAGTACCATACTCATTAAGATTTTCGTCATAATAAATAGTTATCATTTGTAAGGTGTTAGCACTTTTTTTTACAAGATAATACTCTATATTATTAGGGGTGATTTTCTCCCAAATTCCAGAGCCACTAGCTTTGGAGCTTGTCCAAATATTCTCTGCTGTAATTGTTACTTGATATATCTCCGTAAAACCTTTAGCGAGCATTTCTGTTGTTATATCTACTCTAGCTATCTCAGGAGTATCAGTGATAGAATAGTCGGGTTCTGTTAGTTTAAAAGTCTTTTTTATAACAAGGTCGCCTTCTAGTGCATATTGGGTTAGGGCTTCATTATCATAAAATTCAAATGTTCCTGTAGTAGGATTTATATACCTTCCATTATAGATTTGAATATTGATTTTTTTGAAACTATTTACTGAGAGAAATAATTGTTCTTTTATTACTTGGTCTGTGGAATATTCTTCTCTGTTCCATTGAGTCATGCCTGTTGTAGATCCTACTTGCTTAAGAGCATCCTGGAATCCTGTAATAAAAGGATCGTTAGGTATTATAGTAGGCTCAACAGAACATGCACTAGTTAAAAATAGTATACTAAGAAATGCAATTTGAAAAATAGATTTCATATGATACCTCCATATTGATATATAATTAAATATTCTAATATTGTCAATATTATATTGTCAGTGTTTTTTAGAGATTAATTTCATTAATAAAACGCTCTGTGATTTCCATAGGTCTAGTAATAGCACCACCTACAACAACACACCATGCTCCAAGATCAAGACATAATTTGGCTTTTTCAGGGGTGTTCACTTTACCTTCAGCGATAACTGGTTTTGAGCTGATTTTGATAACTTCTTGAAGATGAGCAAAATCATCTTTAGAGATATCACATCCTTTGGTATAATCTGTATATCCATAAAGAGTAGTAGCAATGAAATCACAATATTCCATAGCGATTTTAACATCTTCTAAGTTGGCACAGTCACCCATAAGAGCGATATCTGGATATGTTTTTTTTATGAGAGCAAGAAACTCTATAGTGGTCAAACCATCTGGTCGAGGACGTCTAGTCGCATCAACTGCAATCATATCAACATTAATCTCGGCTAATGCAGAAACTTCCTTCATCGTTGGAGTGATAAATACGGGACAATCACCATAAACTTCTTTGATAATTCCTATAATGGGCAAAGATACTTCTTTTCTAATTTCTTGAATGTCTACAACGGTGTTTGCTCTGATACCTTTTGCACCACCACGATAAGCAGCGAGAGCCATTTTAGACATGATAAAAGAACTGTATAGAGGCTCAACAGGAAGAGCTTGACAAGAAACAACTAATTGTCCTCTCATAGATTTTACATTATTGTTCATAATTATTCCTTATAATGGTATTATAGTAAAATTAATATGATTGTATTTTTTATTATAAGGTATTTAGGGTAAAGAGTCAATAGAGAAAAGATAAGCCTAATTTTTTATATAAAAAATTATAAGTAAATTAAGTATCCTTTTATGAGTTTTATATTATTCTTTATTACCTAACAATGTGTTAATTCTTTGTTTGATAGGATCTGCTTTTGCTCCAAAAATAGCTTGAATACCGCCTTTTACTTCTAAGACAGCTGTAGCTCCAAGAGATTTGAGTTTACTTTGATCTACTTGGGAAGGGTCTTTTACCCCAACTCTTAATCTAGTAATACAAGCATCGATATCTTCGATATTTTCTTGCCCACCTAAAGCTTTGAGCACTTGTTCTGCTATTTCTTGAAGAGAATCAGTATTATTTACGACGATCTCAGAATCTTCGGATTCACGTCCTGGGGTCATAATATTAAATTTTTTAATCAAGAATAAAAAACTAAAGTAATATAAAGCAAACCAAAAAATACCTACAATAGGTACATAAATCCAATTAGTAAAATCATTTCCTTGTAATACACCAAATAATATAAAGTCTATTAATCCACCAGAAAAAGTATTACCAATAGAAATATTTAATAAATCAGCAATATAAAAAGATAATCCATCAAAGAAAGCATGTAGTACATACAAATAAGGAGCAACAAAAAGAAACATAAATTCAATAGGCTCTGTAATACCTGTGATAAATGAAGTGATAGCACCACTCAAAAATAAACCACCAATAGCTTTTCTCTTGGAAATAGGAGTTGTATGATACATAGCAAGACAAGCTCCAGGTAGTCCAAACATCATCGTTGTAAAACGTCCTGCAAAAAATTTTGTACCTTCTGTAAATAAACCTTGATGATTTGGATCTGCTAATTGAGCAAAGAAAATATTTTGTGCTCCAGTGATAGTTTTGCCAGCAACTTGTTCAACTCCCCCTAACTCTGTAAGCCAAAATAAAGGGTAAATCATATGATGGAGTCCTATAGCGCCAGTCAAACGAAGTAAAAATCCATATAAAAAAGTACCAATAGCACCAAAGGAAGCAATACTATTGCCAACAGAAATAAGCCCTTGTTGAAAGCTTGGCCAAATAAGGAAAAATATAAATCCTACCCCAATAGCACTAAAAGAAGCTATAATAGGAACAAAACGAGAACCTCCAAAAAAACCTAATACAGCAGGTAATTGGATATCATGGTATTTATTATGAAGATAGGATACAACAAAACCCATTACTAAAGCACCAACAACACCAGTGTCTATAGAAGTTACATCTGGATTAAAAGCACTAATCATTCCTTTGATAGAAGCGTTCATTACAAGAAATCCAACAACAGCAGCAAGAG
>CAMQSH010000220.1 GCA_947036575.1 uncultured Brevinema sp.
GCACTATAGAGATATTTTTCTATTTCTGGCAGGGCTTCGCTCACTGTAAGACCATGAACATCTACTTGATGGGCAATATCATCAGTATATTGTTTTTTTGTTTGATATTGTTGTTTCACATTATTTTTAGAACTAGACTCAAATATATCGGATTTTTTTACAGACATTTTAATAATTCCTGCTCTAATAACAATAAAATTATCTAAAATTTCTTCAACAATAGCATCTTTGTTGAGAGATGCAACAAAGACTTTTTCGCCTACTACTAGTAGAGTCTTTTTTTGACGGGAAAGATTTGTGATCTCTTCTTTTTTTTGATTAATTAATTTTTGAGCCTCTTTTAATTTTTTTGCATTTTGTTGAGGATTTTTTGCAATATCTTTTTGTATAGCACTCAATTCTCTGAGACAAAAGCTCAATTCTTTATCCGCTTGAATAAGACCCTGTTCTTTTAATTTTGTAGTTTGGCTCAATAGCTGATCTTTTTGACTTTGTAAGTTTCTTTTTTCTATCTCAAATTTATTTGCTTGTTCTACTAATTGTTGTTCTTTTTGCCTTAATTTTCTCTCATAATCTTCAATGTTAGATAGTATTACTTCTGTATTATTTTTATTTTGATCTAATATTTCTATAGCTGATTGGACAATTTTAGGATTCAATCCTATTCTTGTAGCAATATTCAAAGCATAACTTTCTCCAATAGTATTAGGGTAGAGAATAAATTGAGGGCAAAGATTTTTGATATCAAATCCTGTAGCATATGTTTTGATATATTGATGTTCAAAACTCTTAATTTTGACTTGTTTATAATGTGTGGTAATTGCAAAAAAAGTTTCTTTTTTGATTAACTCATCAATAATGGCACAAGCCAAAGCTTCTCCCTCAATAGGATCTGTAGCATGAGCAATTTCATCTATTAATACCAAGGTATTAGGATTACAAGTTTTTAATATTTTTTTAATACTATGTAGATGCCCTGAAAAAGTAGATAAGTCATCATCTAGATTTTGAGAATCTCCAATTTCTATGAGAAGATCAGAAAATAAAGGTAAAGAAGCCACTTCTGCAGGGATAGGGAGTCCTTTAAGGAACATATCTGTACAAATAGCCAGTGTTTTTAAAGCAGCACTTTTACCACCGGCATTTGGCCCAGAAATAATAATACCATTTTTTTCATGCTCTAATTCTATAGAAATAGGGACAACTTGAGTTTTGCCTTTTTTAATCAACAAAAAAGGGTTATAAACATTAATCAATGTAATTTCTTTATTAGTGTTAATACTACCAAGAGTAGCATTATATTTGGTGATAAAATAATACTTAGCAAATAATATTTCTAATTCGGCAGATCTCTCCATAATAAGAATTATTTCAAAAATATTCTCTGAAATAATCTTACTCCATTGACGAAGAAGTCTATTGATTTCTTGATGCTCTAGATCATCTACAGAGAGGAGTTCATTATTGAGAGAAATAACTTCAGGAGGTTCTATATAAGTGATCAATCCTGTGGACGAAAACCCATGTACAATACCTTCTGTACGATTTTTTGCGACACTTTTGATAGGTAATACATATCTATCTTCTCTAAAAGCTATTCGTTTTTCAGCAAGATCTTCGTTTTGTTGGAGCTTAGATCCTAGTATTTTTTCTATTTGTTTTCGTAATACTTTTTTCATGTTACGTATGCGTTTAAGTTCAGGAGATGCAGAGTCTGATATATTACCTTCACTATCAAAAGCTTTATTCCAATGGGATAAGAGTTGTTTAGAAAAATGGATTTCATGAATAAATAGATGAAGAGTAGGGTATATAGTTGGGAGGATTTCTAATTGAGTTAGTTCATGCCATTGTTTTAAACTTTGATAAGTAAAATAAATATCTTTTGTTTCGAGAATATAATCTTTTTCACTAAATCTAATGCTTTCCCTAATATCGGGAGTATCCAAAAAATTAAAAGACATATAATTTTGACAATAATCTAGCGTTTCTTGAGAGATGTCGAGATCGTATTGTAGAGCATCACTATTAGCAAAATAAGCTCTATCTTTGAAGAGATTCTTCGCAATATCACTCGCTAGTAGAGAGAAAAAGTATTCTTGTATAAATAATAATTCTTGCACGGATTCTCCATAATATAGTAATAAATTATAAAATAAAAAATATTAATTGTCAATTATCAATTGTCAATTGTTATAATTAATAGTAATTTTTAATTATAAAATAAGGAGATTTGTATGCTAGAAATTAATAATAAATTCGTATTGATAGGCAGTGTTTTTATCTATTCAATAATATTCATTGCTTCAGTTTTTGCTAATTATATAACGGTAGGTTCGCCAGATAATAATGCTGTAAGTTCTATCTCGGTAATGTCTGACAAGTATTTTACAAATATTACCCCAGCTAAATATACTTTTAGTATTTGGGGACTTATCTACACTTTAGGGATAGTAGCTGTAATTTATTTATGGAATCTAGCCATAAATAGTAATTTTGAAGAATTTAATAAAATTAGTGTATTACTTTTATTAGCTACTGCTATTGCTATTCTAAATCCATTGTGGATTATGGCTTGGGTAAATGAAAAAATATTTCTTTCTTGGTTAGTAATGATTAGTTTATTAATATTACTGATTTGTTCCTCTATAGTGGCAAGACCATTAGGTGATGCTCAGTCATTAATATTCAAAGTTTTTATCAATATTTATTTAGGGTGGATAACTGTTGCGTTTTGTATTAATACATGGGCTGTATTAATTAGCTATGGAGTAACTCCTTTCAGTACTATGGGTATGTATGGTTCATTAGTAGTTTTGACAATGGTAGGCTTGATTGCTCTGTGTATGCTTTTTGGTCAAAATAATTTGTCTTTTATTCTAGTGATATCATGGGCTTTTTTAGGGCTATATATGCAAAGAGATTTAAGGGTTTTTGAATATAAAGCAATAGGAATATACTCCTTAGCTTGGGTTATTCTTTTTGGAATATCTATTGCATACTATATGGTGATGATTTTAAAAAAGATACCGACGAAATAAATTTCGCCGGTATTTGAAAGAGGTTCCGGAGGGGAGATTGGTTGAATATTATTCATACTCGCCATCCGAAACAGGGAATTTTTTATAATAAATAAGATACGTTGATACTATCTATAATAATATCGTCGTTCTAGGAAAAAACTTTATAATTAATATCAAATAAAATATTTTATTATTAATATTATTTATAATAAAGTATTAACTTTACAGATCGACATCTTCTTCATGGGTGTTGCCGTAAAGATTTTTATGAGCTTGTCTTAAGGAAACCAAATTTTGTGTTAATTGATCATTAATACTTTGTTTGGTTTCCGTGTTTATTACATTAAAAACTTGACCCATGGTAATTAATTTTTTTTCTGTTTCAAAGATATTTGTTAAAGAACCCGAAACCTGATTACTGTTGTTTTCAATTTTAGAAATAGTGTGATATAGATTGTCAAAAATTTGGTTTAGGTCTTTAAAAGAACTTTCTTGATAAATCATAGAAGAACGGAACTCTTCAAAAAATACAGATAGATCTCTCATTTTTTGTTGAAAATTATTAGTCAGCTCTCCTTGATAATGAGCTAATCTTGTAGCATCTTCTGTCATAGATCCAAGATT